>JAYWAX010000125.1:0-17927 GCA_043782125.1 Acetobacteraceae bacterium
GCCGCCACTTCGAGATGTACGGCACCACGTCGCGCCAACTCGCGGAAATCGCGGTCACGACGCGTCAGCACGCGATCATGAACCCGCGCGCGACCATGCAACGCCCGATGACCATCGACGACCACCAGGCCTCGCGGATGATTTCCGATCCGTTCCGTTTGCTGGATTGTTCGATGGAGAGCGACGGCGCCGCCGCAGTCATCGTCAGTGCGCCGGACATCGCCAAGGACCTGCGCAAGAAGCCCGTCATCGTCATGGGAATCGCCGAGGGCCACCCGGACTCGCCCTCCGTCATTTCGCAGCGCCCGGACATCACCACATTGGGCCTCGCCAAAGCCGCGCCGCGCGCCTTCGAAATGGCCGGCGTCAAACAATCCGAGATCGACGTGGCCGAGGTCTACGATTGTTTCACTTACATCGTGATGTGCCAATTGGAAGACATGGGCTTCTGCAAGAAAGGCGAGGGTGGCGCCTTCGTCGAAAATGGCGCCCTGGGCATTAACGGCCGCCTGCCGGTGAATACCCATGGCGGGCTGCTGTCGGAAGCGCATATCGCCGGCATGAACCACATCGTCGAATTGACTCGCCAACTCCGCGGCGAGGCCGCCGTTCAGGTCAAAAACGCCGAAATTGGGCTCGTCACCGGTTACGGCGATCTGGGCGACGGTTCGATCGCGATCATGCGGAGGGCCGCCTGATGTCCGAAACGTACGAAAAACTCGTTCCGGATCCCACCGCCGATACGAAACCCTTCTGGGACGCGTTACACGCAGGAAAGTTTCGGCTGCAACGTTGCGCGGATTGCAAGAAAGTCCGGCATTACCCAAGGCCGGTTTGCGATTCCTGCTGGTCCATGAACGCGGAATGGATCGATGCTTCGGGCCGCGGCACCGTGCATAGTTGGACCATGACGCATCACGCGTTCCACCCGGGGTTCAAGGCCGATTTGCCGTTGTTGCTGGTGACCGTCGACCTGGAGGAGGGCGTGCGGATGCAGGCCCAGGGGAGGGGGATTGTGGAGGCAGACCTGAAAATGGGACTGCCCGTGAAGGTGGGGTACGATCGGGTGAAACCGAATCTGACCTTGCCGGTGTTCGAGAAGGCCTGACTTACGGGCGTCAGGCGAGGTCCTTCAACAGTTCCGGATGCTTATCCAGCAGCCGGAACAGGTTGATCACCGCAGGCAAAGGTGCCGCCTCGCCGCGTTCGTAGCGCGAAAACGCGATGTGCCCGCCGCCGGTCAGGCGCGCGGCGGCGGCTTGGTTCAGACCGAGTTTGCGCCGGGGGGAGTGATTCTGCCACGCTCCTCCCTGGAACATGAGCGCATTCGCCGTTTCAATCCCCTGTGAACACCGGCTTCCGCTTCTCCAGGAACGCGTTCACCGCCTCCCGGTGATCCGGCGTCGCATGGGTCAACGCCTGCATCGCGGCCGACATTTCCAACAACGTGTCGAGCCGCGTGTGCCGCCCCTCCATCAACAAACGTTTCGCCATCCGCACCGCATGCGGCGGGTTGACCGCGATCCGTCCCGCCAGCGCCTTCGCCGCGTCAAGCAGGTCCGCGTCCGGCACGACCCGCGACACCAGCCCGCACGCCAGCGCCTCTGCCGCGTTCAACATGTCCCCGGTGAACGCCATTTCGCACGCCTTCGAGAACCCGACGACCCGCGGCAGCAGCCACGCTCCGCCATCGCCCGGCACAATGCCGACCTTGACGAAACTCTCCGCGAAACGCGCGCTTTCTGCGGCGATCCGCATGTCGCACATGCACGCCAGATCGAGGCCCGCGCCGATCGCCGCCCCGTTCACGGCGGCAATGATCGGCACATCCAGCTTTTCGAATGCCAGCGGAATCCGCTGAATGCCATGCTTGTAGTACAGCGGCGTCAGATGCGGCTTTTCGGCCCGCGTCTGAAAATCCGCCTGCATTTTCCGCAGATCGCCGCCCGAGGAAAACGCGCTGCCGGCGCCCGTCAAAATCGCGACCCGCGTCGATTTATCCTGGTTCAATCGCTCTATTGCGCCGACGATGCCGTCCACCATTTCCATTTCGGAAATCGGATTCCGCATCCCCGGATCGTTCAAAGTGATGGTAACGATCGGCCCATCCTGCGCGTACAACACTTTATCGGTCATGTTCGTATTCCCTGATTAACGGAGGCCGCCCGGTTATCGGAGGCCACGCTGTTATCGAAGATCCCCCGGCTATCGAAGGCCAAGCCCGCGCGCGATGATCCCGCGCAATATTTCCCGCGCGCCGCCGCGCAACGAAAACGACGGCGCATGCATCATGGTGTGCGCCAGCGTTGCCGCGAATGCCTGCGTCGAGCCCCGGTCTGGCTCCGCCTCGACCAATAATCGCGCGATTTCCGGAATTTCCTGCTCCAGCAACGCGCCGAGATCTTTCACCAAAGCCGCCTGTTGCGCCGGATTGTCGCCCGCCTGCAACATGCCCGCCACGGACCGCGACAACCGGCGCAGAGTCATGATATGCGCCGATAACCGCCCGATCGCCGCCGCCGCCGCGTCGGATGGCTCCGGTCCCAAGGCGCGGATCAACTCGACCAGCAGCCAGAAAGACGACAAGAACCGTTCGGGCCCGCTGCGTTCGAACGCCAGCTCGCTGGTCACCTGGTGCCAGCCATCGCCTTCCTTACCCAGAAGCGCGGCGTCCGGCAGGAAAACATCTTGAAACACCACTTCATTGAAATGGTGCTCGCCCGTCAGCGCGATAATCGGCCGGATGGTCACGCCCGGTGTGGATTGAATATCCACCAGAAACTGGCTGACCCCGCCATGACGGTCCTCCGCCTGGCCGGTGCGGCAGAACAAAATCATATACTGAGACATATGCGCGAAGCTGGTCCAGACCTTGGTCCCATTGACCAGATATCCGCCAGGCGTTTTCGCCGCCCGGGTCTGCACCGAGGCCAGATCGGACCCGACATTTGGCTCACTCATGCCAATGCAAACAAAAACCTCGCCCGCCGCGATGCCCGGCAAAATCCGCTTCTGTGCGTCCGAGCCAACCCGTAAAATCAACGGTCCGGACTGCCGGTCCGCGATCCAGTGCAAGGCCACCGGCGCGCCCGCCGCCAGCATCTCTTCCTGCACAACATACCGTTCCAACGCGGAACGTTCGTGCCCGCCATGCGCCTTGGGCCACGTCATCCCAATCCAGCCGCGCTGGCCCATCGCCCGCGAAAACGCCTTGTCCATTCCGGTCCACGACTCCGCCCGCTCCACCCCTGGGCGGGACGCGATCTCCGACTGCAAAAAGTCGCGCACCTCCTGGCGTAACGTCTCGGCTTCGGGGGACGGCGGCGGCGGCGGAAAAGTAAACGCGGACACGGACGGCCTCCCGGCAAAACCTGACCCGGCGGTAGCGCGCCGCCGGCATGGCGGTCAACAGGCGGCGAATGATTTCAGGCGTGCCCGCCGGGAAAAGGCGCGCGGCCAGGTGGCCAGAGGCGCGGCGATCCGCTATGGGGCGAGGCATGATCATCGATATGCATACGCATGCCGGCCGTCCCCGCCGCACCGGCGATGTAGACCGGTCCGTCCTCGCGACGATGCGAGCTGGCGGCGTCGGCGCCGCCGTGGTCGCGGCGATCGCCGATATGCCCGTCATTCGCCGCGATCCCGTCACCAAACGCCTCGTCAAAATCCGCGACCCGCTGCCAGGGGAATGCCTGGCGGCGACCGAGGCTTACCTCGACGGGTTTTCCAACGCGGGGATGCGCGTCGCGCTGGAACCCGCGGATATCAGCGCTAACGACCCCGCTCTTGTGCTTGCCATCGAGGGCTGCGACTTCCTGGAAGGCGATCTGGACCGGCTGAACGCGATGGAGGCACGCGGGGTGCGCAGCGTGCAACTGACGCATTATCTCGTGAACGAAACCGGAGATATTCAGACGGCGCCACCCGTACACGGCGGGCTGACGAAATTCGGCGCGGACGCCGTCCGGCGCATGAACCAACTGGGCATTATCGTCGATGTCGCGCATTGTTCCGAGGACACAGTCCGCGGCATCGCCGCCGCGACGTCGAAACCCATCCTGTGTACCCACGCGAACCTGCTGGAACCCGGCGTTCCCGACGGCGAACATCCGCGCTTCATCGGTCTGGCCTACGCGCAGATGGTGGCGGGAACAGGCGGAGTTGTCGGCGCCTGGCTGTCGACACTGACGCGGGAAAAAGTGCCCGGCATGATCCGCCATATGTTCCGCGCGATCGACGCGCTCGGGATCGATCATGTCGGTATTGGCACGGATATGCCGGCCGGCGTGGCGCAAACGGAAATGCCCGACTTTTCCCGGCACCCCGAACTGGAAGCCGCGCTGCGCGATCGCGGGATGAGCGCGGAAGAGGTCGAAAAAGTGTGTTCGGGAAACTGGCTGCGCGTCTTCCGCACGGTGCGCGGCGCATGAGTCTGGATTTACAGAAACGAACCGCCGCCGCCATGGCAGTGGAACTCGTCGAACCCGGCATGCTCGTCGGACTGGGCTCGGGTTCCACCGCAAACCATGCGATTCGATTGATGGGTGAAAAATACCGTGCCGGGCTGATGTTTACCGGGGTGCCGACGTCCCTGGCCAGCGCGGAACTGGCGCGTTCCTACGGCATCCCGCTGATCGACTCGCCAACCGCGACGGAGATCGATCTGACGATCGACGGTGCCGATGAAATTGGCGCGGCAGATTTAAGCCTGATCAAAGGCATGGGCGGGGCGCTGCTGTGGGAAAAGATCGTCGCCAGCAACAGCAAACGAGTCGCAATCATCGCGGATGGAACCAAGCTGGCGCCGCGGTTGACCGGCCGGGTTGCGATCCCGGTGGAAGTCGTTCCGTTCGGGTGGCAATCGACCGCGGCGCGAATCGCGCGTCTCGGATGCCAGCCGGTCCAGCGCCACCTTCCCGACGGCGCGCCGTTCCGGACTGACAGCGGCAATTATATCTTGCACTGCCGGATGGACGACCTGTCGGATCCCGCCGCCGTCGAGCAGGCGCTGTCGATGATCGTCGGCGTGGTGGAAACCGGCCTGTTCATCGGGCTCGCCCATACCGCTCTGGTCGCGTTCGCGGAGGAAGTTCGCCGCTACGACGCGCCCTGAAGCGGGTCAGCGGCGCCGGCGACGCGGATTCGTGGCGGTGATCGCGGCGCAGTTTGTCAGAGCCGCCAGCGGCGAAACATCGGTCACCCGTGTCCCGCGCAGATCGATTTCCCGCAGCGAAATCAGGTTCCGGAGCGGGCCGACATCGGCGACCGGCGCATCGCCCAGGTCCAGGAATTGTAACTGAACCAGCCCGGACAGCGGGCGCAGATCGGCGATTTTTGTTCCCGCCAGTTGCAGTCCCAGCAATTTCGTCATGCGGCGAACCGGTCCAACGTCGGAAACCAGAGTTCCGCCAAGATCGAGCCGCACCAGGTTTGTCAGCCCGGCAAGCGGTTCGATGTTCTGGACCAACGTTCCCGTCAGGTGACAACTCTCCAGCCCCGTCAGCCCGGCGAGCGGCGTCAGGTCGGCGACCTCGGTGAACGACAAAATCAGCGTTTTCAGGCGTGTCAGACCAGAAAGCGGGCGCAGATCGGTCACCCGGGTCAGCCGTAATCCCAGCACTTCGAGCTGGGTCAGCCCCGCCAATGGGGAAAGGTCGCTGACCGGCGCGCGCACGACGATCAATTCGCGCAACGCGGTCATGCGGCCAATGGCGGACAGATCGGTCAAAGGCGACCGTTCGATCCGCAGCGATGTTTGTTCGGCGGTCAGGGCGGCATGCGGTCGAAGTTGGGGACCACCAAGGACGTGACGTCCCAAACCGGGCGGTCCTTGGCATAAACGATCCGTCCGGGCACGAACCAACTGTTATCGTCGACGCAGCCAACCGAGATGTTCTTGATGCCGGGAAAGGCTGAGTTCTCGCCAAACAGGCGGCTGCCGCATTTCGGGCAAAAATGCCGCGTATTGATGTTGCCGCTGTCGGCGGTCACCGCGAACGATGCGGTGTCCCCCTTCATCTCTACGTCGTCCGCCTTAAAACGCGCCAAAGACATATGACCGGTGCCGGACGCGCGCTGGCAATCCTTGCAATGGCATTGCCCGGTGCCCACGGGCGCATCCAGAAGCGTGAACGTCACGGCGCCGCAGAGGCAGCGTCCGGTGGCAAATACCGCGCTCATGCCGCCACCGCGCGCTTCGGGGCATTCAGTTCGAGGATGCGCGGCGCCACTTCTTTTCCGAAAAGCGAAATATTGTCCATCGAGTCCTTGTGGTCCAAATGCCCGCCCTGGCCGAAGAACAGCAGGTTGCCGACCCCGCCCATGCGCGTGTTGAAGGTCTTGATTTGTTCGTAGACCTCGTCCGGCGTGCCCGCGAAGACGGTTTCGGTGTCCATGAATTGTTGGACGCTGGCGGTGCGATGATTGATCGGTTCGCCGTTACGGTCGGACACGAAGCGGTTGGCGCGGGGGCCGCCCTTCATGATCGTCGTGTTGGCGGCGATGGAGTTATAACCGGGCGGGTTCGAGAAGGGTTCCGCCACCACGGGCGCGGTGCGCACATAATCGGCGATGATATCGGCGCGTCGCAGGCCTTCCGCGGTCGTGTGTCCGACGCCGATAATCGCGGCATAAGCGAAACGATCCGGCCCAGCTTCCCAGCCGAGTTCGCGCGCGCGGGTGCGATAGGCGTCGTACATCGGTTTCGCTGTGCCGCCGGACAGCAACGTGCCGACGACATGGCCGCGCTCGGCCGCCATGGTGCCGGTCTCCACGCTCATCCCGGTCATCCAGATCGGCGGCGTTGGTGCCTGGATCGGGCGTGGCCAGATATTGACATTGCGATAATGGTAATATTCGCCTTCCCAGTTGAACGGGCCGGTCGTGGTGGACAGCGCCTTCACGATCAGGTCGTGGGCTTCCCAGTAACGGCGCATCAGCCGCGCCGGGTTGGAATTGGCGGGCGCGATTTCGTAAGGCGCGCCTTTCACAAGGCCCATTTCCAGGCGCCCGCCAGAGAGGCAGTCGAGCCATGCCATTTCCTCGGCCACGCGGACCGGGTCGGGTCGGTTGGCGATCGGATTGCCAAGGCTGAGCAGGCGGGATTTCTTCGTTTCGCGGGCGATGACGGACAGCGCCATCGGCACTGAAACGGTCATGCAGGTCGCGGTGCTGTGATGTTCGTTGACCATGATGTCGATGCCGACCTCGTCGCAGAGGCGGAATTCGTCCAAATACCGGTTCAACAACTGGCCCGCTTCGACGGGGTCGATGTTTTCCGATGGAAAATTCACCCGCAGCGAACCGCGGGCGAGGCCTTTTTCCCAGGCGGGGTGGTAGGCCATTTCGGAGAAATACCAGGTGCGCATGGATCGTCTCCTGTTTTAACGGCGGGCGCCGGCGAACGCGGCGGTTTTATCGAAGTGCGCCGGCGAACGCGGCGGTTTTATCGAAGTGCGCCGGCAAAAGCGGCGACGGCGGCGGCGAAGGCGTCAGGCTGTTCCCAATGCGGGTAATGCCCGGCTTGCGGAATGACAGTCAGGCCGGCGCCGGCGATTTCCGCCTTCCAGCCTTGCGCGTAATCCAGCGACACGATGCCGTCGGACTCGCCCCAAATCAGGTGCGTGGGGATATCGATCCGGTGCAGCCAGCGTCGCAACCGTGGATTGTGCATATAGGGTTTCCAGCCGAACAGCGCGAGGGATTCGCGGGACCGCGCGATCGCGGCGAGTTCGGTGTCTGGCAAAGCCGGGTAATCGATGGCGCCCTTGGCTTGATCGGCCCAGGCAAGGCGCATGAAGTCGGCGCGGGGGATGGAGTGCATGTCGGCGATATCGCGATCGAGATGGCCGCGCACCTTGATCCCCAGCGGCGCGGCCAGCACGAGGCCCGCGAAGGCGCCGGTGTTTCGTACGGCCATTTCCGCGGCGATCCAGCCACCGAAGCAGGCGCCAACCAGGATGGCGTCTTTCAGTCCCAGTTGCCTGGCGAGATCGAGGTACAAATAAGCGATATCGTCGACGGTGCCAAACCAATCGGGCAGGCTGGAATTGCCGAAGCCCGGGTGATTGGGGGCGATGACACGGTGGTTTTTGGCCAAAGCGTCGATCCAGGGACGGTTGGCCTGGAGCCCTTCGCCGGGGTGCAGGAACAGCAGTGGCCGTCCCGTTCCGGCTTCTTCAATATCGAGCGTCACGCCCGCGACGGCGATGCTGGTGCTCATGGGCGGTACGTATCCTCCGTCGGATTGTCAGGGCGAGTTTACGGGTCTGGCGGTTCAGGGCAATGGGGACAATTTGATAATTTAATAGGCATTAACCGGTCAATAAAACATCATAGTGCGCAATAAACCACCTCGTTTACGATTATTGCTGAAAATATGCTCATTTAGATATTGTGCAACGCAGCATCATGCGTCTAAACTTGGTTTGTGCCTATTTAAAAGGCGTTCTCCGCCCCAACCCACAGGAGTCAGGATGACACGCACATCAGCCCCACGCCAGGCGCAGCCCAGTCGCCGGGCGCTGCTGAAAACGGCCGGCGCCGCGATCGGATCCGGCGCCATCACCGGATTTCCAACGATCTGGGCGCAGAACATCAAGGATATTGTTCTGCGCCACGCGGGTCCGCCGGTTACCGCCATTCCCGCGATCGCCGAACAGGCCAGCAAGGATCTTGGCTTCAGCGTTAAAATGCAGGCCTCGGAAAACGCCGACCTGCTGAACCGGTTCCTGTCGCAATCCACTGCCATCGACTGCGCCGATGTCAGCATCGTGTTCCTGAAATATTTGATTGGACGGAACATTCTGCAAACCATTCCGGTCGCCAAAGCGAAGGATTGGGACAAGACAATTCCGCTGTTCACGAAAGGGGAATATCCTGACGGGCGCAAAGCCTCGCGTCAGGGGACGATGCCGCTGAACGTGCTGTACGCGACATCGGCCGCGGGCGACAAGGTCACGGATGGAACGCCCACGGAATGGCTTACCGGTCTGCCCACAGTCACCAACGCCGACACGCTTGGCATCCGGCCCGATCTGATGGCGCGGCCGGTGACCAGTTGGGCCGATCTGCTTTCCCCGGAATTCAAGGGCAAAGCGGCGTTGCAGGATAGTCCCACTGTTGGCGTGATCGATGTCGCGATGGCCGTCGAGGCCAGGGGCGATATCAAATACGGTAACAAAGGCAACATGACGCGGGAGGAAATCGACAAAACCATCGGGATCATGACCGATATCAAGAAATCCGGTCAGTTCCGGTCATTCTGGGGCTCCTTCGATCAGTCGGTCAATTTGATGGCCTCGGGCGAGGTCGTCGTGCAATCGATGTGGTCGCCCGCCGTCGCGGCCGTCCGTTCCCGCGGAATACCCTGTACCTATGTCGCGTTGAAGGAAGGTTATCGCGGTTGGGGCTATACGCTTGGCGTCATGAAGCACGTCAGCGGCATGCAGCTCGACGCGTTCCACGATTACATGAACTGGTACACCAGCGGGTTTCAGGGCGCCTTTATCGCGCGCCAGGGATATTACGCCGCGCAACCGGAGAACGTCCGGAAATTCCTGTCGGCAGCGGAATGGGATTACTGGTACGGCGGCAAACCGGCGGCCACCGACATGCTCAATCCTTACGGCAAACTTCAGGAAAAAGCCGGCGTGACCCGGGACGGCGGTGCCTTCTGGGACCGGATGGGCAATGTCGCCGTGTGGAACGCGGTGATGGACGAAGACCGCTACCTCACGCGCAAATGGAACGAATTCATCACGTCCTGAACCGGAGATCGCGTCATGCAACTCGGTGTTTTCATTCCCATTGGCAACAATGGCTGGCTGATTTCCACGACGTCGCCGCAATACAAACCGAGCTTCGATCTGAACCAGACGATCGTGAAAAAAGCCGAGGATTTCGGCTTCGATTTCGCGCTGTCGATGATCAAGTTGCACGGCTTCGGCGGCCCCTCGCAATTCTGGGATTATAACCTGGAATCCTTCACGCTGATGGCGGGCCTGGCCGCGGTGACGAAGCGGATTCAGTTGTTCGCGACCTGCGCGGTGCTGACGATGCCGCCGCCCTTTACCGCGCGGATGGCGGCGACGATCGATTCGATTTCGCATGGGCGGTTTGGGGTGAACATCATCTCCGGCTGGCAGCGCCGGGAATATACCCAGATGGGGATCTGGCCGGGCGCGGAACATTACAAACGGCGCTACGATTATTGCGCCGAATACGTCACGGTGATGCGCGATCTGTGGCGCACCGGGCAATCCGATTTCAAGGGCGATTTCTTCAAAATGGACGACTGCCACTGCCTGCCCATGCCCTCGGTCGATATTCCCATTATCTGCGCGGCGCAGAGCGACGCGGGCACGCGCTTCGCAGCCCGGTACGCCGATTACAATTTCTGCGCGAGTTTCGGTTACAACAGCCCGCGCGGCGTCGAAGCCAGTGTCGCCCGCCTGGTCAAGGCGAACGAGGATGCGGGACGCGACTGCGGCGCGCTGGTCCTGACCATGATCATCGCCGACGAGACGGACGCCGCCGCCAACGCGAAATGGGAACATTACAAGGCGGGTACCGATCTGGAGGCGCTCGCCTACCGCGACGCGCAGGCCGCAGACGACCCCAACACCGATGTTTACGCGCAACCGAACCGGCGGCGAATCCTTGGCACCGACCAGCTTCCGACCAATCAGGGCGTGCTGGTCGGTTCCTATGCCACCGTCGCGAAAATGCTGGACGAATTGTCCACGGTGCCGGGGGTGCGTGGCGCGATGATGACCTTTGACGATTTCGTCATAGGCATGGAACAATTCGGGACCCGGATCATGCCGCTGATGCGCTGCCGCGACTCGCTGCGGGTCGCGGCATGAGCGGCCAGCACTCCCTGCACGCGCCCTGGCAGACCCTGTCCAGATGGCCGCGCCTCGCTTTCCCGTCTTTGCGGCTGACTCCGGCGATGGTCTCCTGGCTCCAGGTCGGACCACTCGCGCTTGTGTTGATCGCCCTGGTCGCGGTGCCCGCATTTTTGTTCCTCGCGGTCAGTTTTTTCGACTACGATCGCACCGGCATTTATCCCGCCTTCATGCTGGATAATTACGCCGAGCTTTTGACCACGCCGGCGACGTTGCGCGTCTATACCAGTTCGTTGAAGCTCGCGGCCATCGTTTGGGCCATCACGCTGTTTCTGGGCTTTAACATCGCCTGGTTCCTGGTGTTCCATGTCCGCAACGGCATGGTGCGGACGGTGCTGTTCCTGGCCTGCGCGATTCCGTTCTGGACATCGGGCATCATCCGCACCATCGCCTGGATCCCCTTTTTGGGCCGCAACGGTGCCTTCAACCAGGCGCTGATGTCGCTTGGTTTGACCAGCAAGCCGCTGGAATTCCTGCTGTTCTCCGACTTCGCGGTCATCGTCACCTATGTCCACCTGTTCACGCTGCTGATGGTCGGGCCGATCGCCAATTCCATGGCCAAAATCGACCCCGCGTTGATCGAGGCCGCGATCGACGCCGGTGCCTCGCGCTGGAAAGTCATGACAAATGTCGTGATCCCGCTGTCGAAAACCGGGATCGCGCTGGGATCGATCCTGGTCTTCACCCAGGTCATGGGAGATTATTTCGTGGTCCGGCAAATGAGCGGCGGGCAAAGCGCCTCGATCGTGTCGATGCTCTCGACCGAAATACAGGCGATGCAATACCCGCCCGCGTCCGCCAACGCGATGGTGCTGGTCGTGTTCGTGGCCGTCATGGTCATGGGAATGATGCGCATCGTCGATATCAGGAAGGAACTGGTGAAATGATCGTCGGCGGTCCCTCCTCGCGTCCCATCGGCGAAGGCCGGCCGGGAACTTTCTACATGCTTGGCGGTTTGTTCGGGGCTTATCTGCTATTTCTCTATGGTCCGATGGCCGTGATTTATGTGCTGTCATTTCAGGGTGAGAACGGTGGCGTGACCTTCCCGATGGTGGGCGTTTCCACCGTTTGGTTTCAGGACATCGTGAAGCCGGGCCAGATGGCGAACATTCCCGTCTCGTTCGGACGTTCCCTTCTGCTGGCCGCCATCGTCAGTTGCATCACAGTCCTCTTCGCAGTAGCCGCTGGGCTTGGGTTCCGGCGCAAATTCCCGGGCTCCGGCGTGGTGTTTTACATGGCGGTCGCCAGCCTCGTGATGCCGGGCCTGCTGGTCGGGTTTGGCATAGGTCTCGGCTTTCAATTTCTTGGCCTGCAAACCAGTCTCTTTACCTCTGCTTTGGGCGCACAACTGACCTGGACTTTGCCCTTTGGCCTGTTCGCGATGTTCGCCGTGGTCAATCGTTTCAATCGCGCCTGGGAGGAAGCGGCGACCGACCTTGGCGCCAGCGCCTGGCAGCGGCTGCGTTTCGTCACGCTGCCAATCCTGTTGCCAGGAATTCTGGGGGTTGGCATGGGCGCGCTGACTTTGTCGTATGACGAATATGCCCGGACAACGCTGACAATCGGGCCGTTGAACACGCTGCCGCTGGAGATTTACGCGCTGATTTCCTCGGCGACGTCGCCCACCTTGTTCGCGATAGGAACGCTGACGACCGGCGTGTCCTTCGCGATTCTCGCCACGACCCTGGTCCTGGTGTTCCGCATGCAACGCCGCCGCTCTTTGGCGCTTCCGGAGATTGGTTGATATGGACCCCCGATTCGACGTCGAACTGATTTCGGTCGCCAAACGTTACGGCTCCACTTTGGCGGTGGACGGGATTTCGCTGCGCATTCCGCGGGCGAGTTATTGCTGCCTGCTGGGCCCAAGCGGCTGCGGCAAGACGACGACCTTGCGCATGATTGCTGGCCACGAGGCGCTGTCCGACGGCGATATTCTGATCGACGGAAAGAACGTTTCGGTGCTGCCTCCGGCGGCGCGCGGCACGGCGATGATGTTTCAAAGCTACGCGTTGTTTCCGCACCTGAACTGCCTCGATAATGTCGCCTTCAGCCTGAAGATGCGCGGCATCGGGAAGGTGGAGCGGCACAAAGTTGCGTGTGAGTTTCTCGACCTGGTCCGCATGGGGGATTTCGGCGCGCGCCTGCCCTCGCAATTATCCGGCGGGCAGCAGCAGCGGGTCGCGCTCGCGCGGGCGTTGATTACGCGTCCGAAGGTGTTGCTGCTCGATGAACCATTGTCTGCGCTCGATCCCTTCCTGCGGATCAAGGTGCGGGAGGAGTTGAAGCGCCTGCAACGCGAACTGGAAATCAGCTTCATCCATGTGACGCACAGCCAGGATGAGGCAATGGCGCTGGCGGATCTGATGGTGGTGATGGAGGACGGGCATATCCGTCAGGCCGGCCCGCCGCGGGAGATTTTCGAAAAGCCGGTCAATCCGTTCATCGCGCGCTTTATTGGCGGGCACAATGTGATGATGTCCGATCAGGGACCGATCGCGATCCGGGCGGATCGTTGCAGGCTCGGGACCGAGGGCGATGGCCCGCATGTAACGGGACGGGTCACGGTGGTGGAATATCAGGGCACAACGGTGCGTGTCGCCATCGCGACCGATCCGGGCGATGAGCTTTCCGCGCTCGTGCCGGACGGGTTGTTTCACGAGCAACCGGTTCAGCCCGGCGATCCGGCGACTTTGGTGTGGCTCGATCGGGATGTGCATCGGATGGCGCGCGCCTGAAGTCAGGCTATTATGCCGGCCCAGGGAGGGGGGCGGATGGACGAGGATGAGAGGGAGATTGAGGAGTTGGAGCGGGCGGCGGCGTGGCGGCTGCAAAAAGCGGACGCCAATCCGGCCGGCGGGCAAAACGCGAGGGCGGCGCGGCAGCTTCTTAAACTGGCGGACGATCTTCGCAGGGGGCCGGACGCGAAGCTGCTGTACGAATATCATTGCATATGTAACTGGTTGAGCGAATCGGATGGTATTTCCGATTTCAGGTTGCGTGCCCAGGATTACCGGTCGATGCTTGGGTTTGGAGAATGGGCGGAGACGGGAGACGATTATTTACGGGTGTTGATCGCTTTGGCGCAGGAGACATTCGGGATGGGGTAAGCGGGCGCGGGTTGGCTCTCAGGCGTCGGCATAAGCCCACAGAACTTCCGGCGGCAACGCGACGGTGACCTGCGCGCCCTCTGCATGACGGGCAGCGCTGCCGATTTCCATGGCTTCGATGGTCGTTCCGAGGATGGAGAGTTCGTAGACGGTCTGTGTGCCCTGGTAATGCCGGGAGACGATTTTCGCGGGAAATTGGTTCGGGCCGGGCAAGGGCGGCGCCATGACGACGTTATCCGGGCGCAACGCGACCTTCACCGCCGCGTTTTGGGTCACGTTGCCGCCAAGGCGGGCCAGCAGCCGGTCGGCGCCGATGGCGATGGCGCCATAACCGTCCTCCCGCGAAACGGCTGTTCCCGACAGGTGATTGGTCGCACCGGTGAAGCCCGCGACAAAGAGATCGGCAGGATTGTTGTAAAGTTCGATCGGACTGGCGAGTTGCAGCATTTTGCCGTCGCGCATCACGCCGATGCGGTCGCCAAGGACCACGGCCTCGGTCTGATCGTGGGTGACGTAAAGCGCTGTCAGGCCCACGCGTTTGATAATACGGCGCAAATCGTCGCGCAACCGTAATCTCAACTGGGCGTCCAGGTTCGACAACGGCTCGTCTAAAAGCAGGATTTGCGGTTGGTAGACCATACTGCGGGCCAAAGCGACGCGCTGCATCTGGCCGCCGGAGAGTTGTGTGACGGGCCGGTCGGCATAAGCGGAGAGTTCGACCAGGGCCAGCGCTTCCTCGACTCCCCTGGCGATGTCGGCGCGCGACGAACCGCGGGCTTTCAGCGGATAGGCGACGTTTTGCCGCACGGTCATATGCGGCCAGACCGCATAGGACTGGAAGACCATGCCCAGATTGCGGGCGCGCGGGGGCATCAGCACGCCGGCGGCCGGATCGGTATACACGTTGCCGCCGATGACGATCCGTCCGGAGGTCGGGTGCTCCAACCCCGCGACACAACGAAGGGTCGTTGTTTTGCCGCAACCGGAAGGGCCTAACAGAACAACGATCTCTCCGGCCTCGACCGTGAAGCTGACGTCGTCGACCGCCGGCCGGGCGCCTGGCGAGAAGATTTTTTCCAGATGTTCGACGCGCAATTCGGATGACATGGAGAGCCTTGGGTTCGTATCTGAGGGTGGCCGGGGTTACTGGCGGTAGCCGTATGTTTTGTTCCACTCTTCCAGCCATTTATCGTGCAATGACACGAACTGGCCGAAATCCGGTGTCCAGATTTTATGTTTCGCGGGATTGAACATTTCCGGCGCGACCGGCGGGTTTTTCAGCGACGTCATGTTGCCCTGATCGCGTAGGGATTGCAGTTGCCCCTCGTCCGACAAAGCCCAGTCCATCCAGAGGCGCGCGGCGTTTGGATTGCGGGCGTTTTTGACGATGCCGGCGCCATAGGGAACGATCACGATGCCCTCTTCGGGATACACCGCGTCGATCGGGGCGCCGTCTTTCTTCTTCGGAAACACGATGTTGTAGATCAGCGGGGCGATGCCGACCTCGCCGCGCACAACGGCGTCCGACAGTGGGCCGCCGGAGGGGTAGAGCTTCGGTTTGGTCGCGGCTTGTTTGGTCCAGTAGTCCTCGCCCAACACCTGACGTTCGAACATGATGCGGCTCCAGGTGGTGCCGCCAGAGGGCGCGATGACCTGGCCGATCTGGCCCATGTATTCGGGTTTGGTCAGGTCCATCCAGGATTTTGGCGGGTTTTTCACCAGTTCCGGGTTCCAGGCGAGGCACCAGGCGGGGGTGATGGTTGGCCAGAGCTTCGGCGAGACCAGCGATTCCGGCATGTAATCGGCGGCGTTGGGCGGTGCGTAATCGGCGAAGAGATGCGCCATTTCCGCGGTCTGGCCGCGGTCGGAATGATCGACGATGTCGGCTTCCAACTTACCCGCTGCGGCCTCGCTTTTTACGCGGGTGATGAGTTGCCCGCCGGAGGCGCGGACGAAATTCACCTTCACGAAGGGGAAACGTTTATTGAATTCCTTGATGACGTCCTGCTGCACCTCGGTAAAGGCGGAGCTGAACAGGGTCATCTGGCCTTCTTTCTTCGCGGCGTCGATCAGCGATCCCGGGGGATCGTAGGGTTTGGCGGCGCGGACGGGGCCGGAATGGCCGATCAGGCCCAGGGAGGCGAGGGAGCCAAGCGCGTGACGCCGGGTCAGTTTCATATGAGATGTTTCCTTAACCGCTACGGGCCACAGCGGTGGGCGCGGCGCCGCGGGACAGCCATGTTGTGAAGGAAATCAGCACGCCCAGAAGAATCATTTGCACGAGGGAGAAGGCGGCGGTGATGCCGATATTTCCGCCTTCGTAATAGCCCAGAAGCTGCACGGCCATGACCATGGTGCCGCTGGAATACAAGAAGAGCGACGATCCCAGCTCGCGGATCGCCAGAATGAACAGCAGGGTCATGGCGGCGACGACTCCGGGCCGCGCCAAGGGCAGCACGATGGTGGCGATGGTCATGACGGTGCCGCGGCCGCAGATCCAGGCGGCTTCTTCCAGTTCCCGGTGAATTTGCATCAGGGACGTGGAAAGGGCTTTCACCGTGTCGGGAATGAAACGGGCGATGAAGGCCAGCGCGAGGATCCACAGGGTGCCGTAGATGCCGCCGGGCAGTCCGATCCAGGCCCAGAGATAAGCGACTCCGATGACCAGACCGGGGATGGCGACGGGAATTGTGGTGATGACGTCGATGATCCGCCGCGCGGGGGCCTGGGTGCGGGTGATCGTATAACCAATGGCGAAGGCCAGAATTCCACCCACGACGGCGGTCAGAAGTCCGACCTTCATCGAATTGACAATCGATGTGATCGTAAGCGGGTTGTCGAACATCTTGGTGAAATGTTGCCAGCCGTATTGTTTCGCCTCGAATATACTGGGAATGTCGCGGATGAACAGAAATTTTCGAAAAGCGGCGATCAGCAGCGCGATGGTCGGCAGCACCACGACGACCAGCAAATAAACGATCGCAAGACCCAGGGTCATGAAACGCCAGGGGCCGAGGTTCAGGGAGCGGGGGCGAAACGCCTTACCGGCGACCGTGGTATAGCTGCGCGAGCCAATGATTTTCTGTTGGGCGTAGACCAAAAATCCGGTGACGATCATCAGAATCACAGCAACGGCGGCGGCGGTGTTGTATTTTGGCGGCGACCAGGCGGTCAGGGCAAAAATATAGGTCGTCAGGACGTTGATGTTCGCGGGCGAGCCGAGCACCGCCGGAATACCGTAAATGCCCAGCATGACGATGAAGGATAATAACATGCCGGATAAGATTGCTGGCATGATCAGGGGAAATGTCACCGTCGCCATGGTGCGGGTGGCGCTGGCGCCGGAAATCTCGGCGGCTTCTTCCAGCGACGGATCCATGTTGCGCAGGGCTGCGGCGGTGAACATATAAACATAGGGCGCGTAATAAATGCCGAAGACGAAGATCATCCCGGGCATGGAATAAAGATCGAACCGGATCGATAATCCGGCTTTGGCCAGGATCAGATTGAGAAGGCCGGTCTTTGGCGATCCCAGAATGGCCCAGGCGACACCGGCGACGAGGGGCGGGACGAACAAGGGCAACATGCCGGCGCTGGCGATCAGGCCTTTCCAGGGCGTGTTGGTGCGCACGACAACCCAGGCGAACGATAACCCGATGGCCACCGCGACAATCGTGCCGCCGCCACAGGCGATCAAGGAGTTGCCCAGGGCGCTGGCGACGTTCGGGTTCGCCGCCACTGCAAGAAAATTACCAATTGATAAATCGGCGAAACGATAGCCCTCGACAACGGGGTTCGTCGTCGTCAAGGCGCCGATCAACAACATCGATGTCGGATACAACACCAAAAACGCCAGAACGGCGATCAGCGACCCTGACCAGGCCCATGGCAAAAACGCCCGCACGCGGTTCCC
>JAYWAX010000126.1:0-17916 GCA_043782125.1 Acetobacteraceae bacterium
GACACTGGACGCGTTGGCGCGCGTTGCCGGTCCGATCGACCGGAACACGCCTTGGGGCGATCCCGCCGCGCCACGCTCGCCTGGACAACTTGCCTCGCATTACGCGCCATCTCTGCCGGTCCGGTTGAACGCCACGGCCGCATCACACGACGAGGCGTTGCTGGCCTTCGGTCCGCCATGCCCAGGAGGACGGGTGGTGTTTCAGTTGAGCGAGGCGGGGGATGAGATGGAAGCGGCGGCGCGCTTGTTTCAAGGGCTTCGTTGGCTGGACGCCGAGGGCCGCCGCCTGGGTCTGCGCGGACTCGCCGTTATGGCGATTCCGCCGGTGGGTCTGGGCCTGGCGATCGAAGACCGGCTTCGCCGTGCCGCCGCGCCACGCGACGGAACGTCACGCACGATTGACGCGTGACTCACCATTTATTCACGCGCGTGCCCGCCCGAATTGGCGTATGAAAGCGCCGTCGAAAAAGGCCAGCCGGGTGGGGCCTGACTGAAACAAAAAAATGGAGCCAGGCCATGAACGACGCTGCGATCGGCGGCGGGTTGCCCGCATCCGTGATGTTGGACATGAACCGCGAGGGTGCGCCGGATCTGGTATCCTGCGCCACATTCGCCACGCAATGTTTCGATGCATTGCCGAATGTAATAAAAATCATGAATGCGGCCGGACGAATCGTCTTCTACAACCGCGCCGCCTTCCAATACTATGGTCCCCGCATCGCCTGGGCGCGCCTGCCGCACGAGTGCGACGACCTGTTTCATCGCGACGATCAAGCGGCACGGCGCCTGGCCCGGGAGAAAGTCTTCCGTTTGGGCGTCGGCGTCCGCGTCGATCTGCGGACCATCCGGTTCGATTACACGCCGCGTTGGCACGAATTCGACCATACGCCGCTGTTCGACTCGCGCCAGTTGGTGGCGGGGATTTTGATCAGAATGACGGATATTCAGGACAGGCCGCGCGAAACGGCCGCGCCGGATGGGTTCGCGCACTGAACCGGCGCGGTTGCGGAACCGGCCTGGAACGGCAAGGATCGGCGCGATCTGCCGCATCCGGAGGAAACAATGCGTTTGAAAGATAAAGTCGCCATCGTCAGCGGTGGTGCGAACGGCATGGGCGAGGCGGAAGCGCGCCTGTTCGCGCGCGAAGGCGCCGCTGTCGTCATCGCCGATGTGATCGAGAAAGGCGAGTCCGTCGCCGCCGATATTCGCGCGGGCCAAGGCCGCGCGCGCTTCATCCACACTGACGTCACATCCGAAACCGACTGGGCTTACACCATCGCGGAAACGATCCGGGAATTCGGGCGGCTGGATATTCTGGTGAACAACGCAGGCATCAGTGGCAGCGCGGTCGGCGATCACGACGCGCTGGACGGCTGGTTGAAGCTGCTGACCATCAACGCCACCGGCGTGTTTCTGGGCACCAAGCTGGCGGCGGCGGAAATGATGAAGGCCGGCAAAGGCTCGATCGTCAACATTTCCTCGATCATGGGTTTTGTCGGCAGCGCCGACGGGCATCCGGGTTACGCGGCGTCCAAGGGGGCCGTGCGCCTGTATACCAAGGCCGCCGCCTGCCGGTACGGACCCCATGGCGTGCGCGTGAACTCGGTGCATCCCGGCTACATGCCGCCAATGCTGCACGGCACCAACGGCGGCACCCGTGCCGCGAAGATTGAATCGACCCCGTTGCGGCGTCTGGGCGAGCCGATCGACGTGGCTTACGGCGTGCTGTTTCTGGCGTCCGATGAATCGTCGTTCGTCACTGGCACGGAACTGGTAATCGACGGCGGATATATAGCCCAGTAACGAGTCAGGTGGGCCATTGGCGGCGGATCGGATCGGATCCGTCCCAATTGGCCGCCGCTTCGCGTACCGCGTCGAAAATCCGCATCCGCTCTGGCGTCGCATGCGCCATTTCGATGACCGTGCCGGGATGACCTTCCTGGCGGAAATACACGAAACGCCCGCGCGAACTGTCGCCCGCCTGACCCACCGTGTAACCGGCCGCGAGCGCGCGCTGAAGCACGGCGTCGTAATCCTCTGGCCAGCTCGACCAATGCTGCATCCCCTCGCGTCCTTGCGCCAGGAATTCCCGATACATACTGGGTGTTTCGCACCGTTGCTGGATCAGTTCCAACTGCACATCGCCGGAATTCGCCAGCGCGATCGAGGCGTGCAGATCGTCGTAACGCCGGCCGTCATAAGTGAAGGACGTGACCGCGAGTTTATCGGTGTAGAACCAGGGGCCGACCCCGCAGACCTCCGACCAGTGTTGCATCGCGCGTTCGATGTCGCGCACGACGATTCCCACCTGACGAAACGATCCAAAGAGCCGGCTCATGGGTGTCTCCCTACGCTTTTACCAACGGGCAGGCGCCTTCGGACAAGGGACGGAACGCCTCCTCGGCCGGGGTCGTGCCAGCCAGTTTATACAGGTCCCAGGGGTGCTTGCTTTCGGATGGCTTCTTGGCCTCGAACAAATAGGCCGGATGGATCTTCCGCCCGTCTTCGCGCACGCGTCCCGGTCCGAAACAATCGTCGTCGGTGGGCATAGCTTTCATGCGCGCGACAACGGCGGCCCCGTCGGCCTTTGCTGCCGCGGCACCCATGTCCTTGACGGCCTTCAGATAGTGCAAGGTGCAGGAATAATTGCCCGCCTGCGACATGTTCGGCCACAACTGGACCTTATCCTTGATCCGATTTTGAAACGACCTCGTGCGATCGTTCAGGTCCCAATAGTACGATTCGGACAGTTTCAACCCTTGCGCCAGTTCCAGACCGATCGACTTCACGTCCTGTGTGTAGGCGATCATCGCCGCGACCGTCATGGTCTTCGTGGCGCCGAATTCGGAGGCCTGCTTCATCAGGTTAATCAGATCCTGACCCGCGCCGCAGAACCCCAGCACTTTCGCGCCGGATGCCTGCGCCTTAATGATGGCACTGGAGAAATCGGTGGTTTCCGGGAACGGATAGCTTTCGGAACCAACGACCTTACCGCCCGCGGCCACCACGAATCGGGCCGTATCGCGCTGCAAAGCCTCGCCAAAGGCGTAGTTCGGAAAAACGAAATACCAACTGGTGCCGCCCGCCTTCACGACCGCGTTACCGGTCGATTTGGCGGTCATATAGGTATCGTACACCCAGTGTATCGAATTTGGCGTGCATGCCTTGCCGGAAATATCCGATGTCGCCGTGCTGGTGGCGATCATCACCTTGTTCTTTTCCTTGACCAGCGAGGCCAGCGCCAGTGCGGCCGACGACGCCGCGCAATCCATGACGATATCGACGCCGTCCTGATCGAACCAGCGCCGAACGATCGAGACCGCGACATCCGGTTTGTTGAGATGGTCCGCCGACAACACCTCGACATCGAAACCCGCAGCACCGAATTCCAGGACGGCCTGTTTGGTGCAAATGACCGAGGTCGGGCCATTCAGATCGCGGTAGGGGCCGGACTGGTCGTTGATGACGCCGAGTTTGATCACCGGCCTCGCCTGCGCGCGGGCGCGCAAAAGGGGCACGGTGGCGGACGATGCCGCGGCCATGACGGCCGCGCGTCGTGTAAGATTCATCGCGAGAACTCCCTGTATTTTTTTTCAGCCCCCTTTTATGGCGAAAGGGGTTGTGGGTCTCAAGGTCTTTATCCGGTTGAAGTCAGGCGATTTCGAACCAGAAATCCAGCACGTCGCCTTTCCGTTGTTCGGCGAATTTGGTGACGACCCGCGTACCGATCGCCAGCTTTTGCGCCGCTTCGGCCGGGATGGTCAGATCGACGCCTCGAAAATACCCGCCAAGCGCGGTGTCGGCGCCGTCCAGCAGCACGTAGCCGAAGGCATAAGGGGGCGGCGGCAGACCGTTGAACTGTTCGTAGACGAAGGTGAACGCTTCGATCTGCCCGCCGGGACCGACTTCCACCCATTCCGTTGTCGGCAGCAGGGTTTCGTCCGAAAACGCACGCGGCGGCACCAGCACGCGGTTGGACTTCGCGCAGCGGCGGCCGAAGATACGGCCATGATCGCGTATTTGCGTGAAGAAATAGCTCGCGGTTTCACCCAGAGCGTGATCGTAGGTGATGTTCCAGACTTCCTGCCGGCCGAGAAGTTCCATTGGTTGCTCCATGTTGCTCATGCCTCGATCACCATCGTTCCGAAGATTTGATGATCGCCACCGTTTCCGCTCGCGATCCCCACGCGCGCGCCTGGCACCTGATGCGCCCCCGCGCGGCCCCAGACCTGCAAGGCCGTTTCCGCGACCCGCGCCATGGCCGTGACGGCGATCGCGTTGGTGCAAAGTGTGCCGCCCGAGGGGTTGACGGGGATGCGGCCGCCCAGTTCGAATTCGCCGTCGCGCAGACGTTTGATTGAATCGCCGGGGTTATCGACCAGGCGCGCCGCGTCGATGGCGTGGAATTCGGTGTTGCTGAACGGCGCGTAAAGTTCAGCGATATGCACCTGTTTCGATGGGTCGGTTATGCCGGCCATTTTATACGACGCCGCGAACGACCGGCCCAGAGCGTAGGCGTCGGCGTGTTCGGCGGTGGGATTGTTGCCCATGCGGTCGCCCATCCAATATGTTTCGGCGCGGCCGGCGACTCCGGTGATCCAGACGGCGTCCAGTTTGTTGTCGCGGATGAATTTTTCGGATGCCAGGACCATCGCCGCGCCGCCGGACGATTGCGGGCAGCAATCCATCAGTTTAAGCGGCCACGAGATCCAGCGGGATGCCATGACATCGTCGATCGTCACCGGTTTCCGCAGATGCGCGCGCGGGTTCAGCGCGGCCTGACGGCGGTTTTTCACGGTGACATAGGCCATGTCTTCCTCGGTCATGCCGTAACGTTTCATGTACCGGACGGCCGACATCGCGAGCATGTTGATGGTGCCAAGGGGCAGCGCGCGTTCATAGGTCGGGTCCCAGATTTTATTGAGAACCGTCTGCGAATCGCCGCACTCGCCCACTTTATCGGCGCCGGCCGTCAGCACGACGTCGCAGACTCCGGAGGCGATATGATAATATGCCGCCGCCACCGATGAAATACCCGTGGCGCCGCCGGTATTGATGCGCAGGAAGCGTTTGTTCCGCCCGCCGACAGCATCGACGCCGAGACGTTCCGCGTTGCCGATCCCGACCATCGCGTCCGGCGAGAGCGAGTAAACCACGGCGTCGATCGCGTCGAAATCCAGGCCCGCGTCCATCATCGCGGGCACCACGGCCTCCCGCACAAGATCGGGGTAGCTGGCGTCGTCGCGGCGGGACCGAAAATTCGACTGGCCGATGCCGATGATGCCGACCCGATCGTTGCTCATGATACGTCTCCCCCGGATGATTCAGGGCGTGTGGCGCCCAGAATCACGGCCGACTGATATTGCATCGCGAACCCGCTGCCAGCCTGAGCCAGGCCCAGTTTCGCGCCCGCCACCTGATGCGCGCCGGCTTTGCCTCTGATCTGTTGGGCGATTTCCGCGATGCGGATCAGGCCTGTGCAGAATACGGGATTAAAAGTCAACACGCCGCCGGACAGGTTGACCGGCAACCGCCCTCCGCTGGCGAACCACCCGTCCGCCATGCGGGCCGCGATCTGATCGCGCGGGCACAGGCCAAGCGCGTCATAGGCGATGAGTTCGCAATACGGCGTGGCGTCGGTGATTTCCACCACGTCGAAGGCGGCCGCCGGATCTTTGATTCCTGCTTCGGCATAGGCCTGACGCGCGGCTTCCTCCAAAGCGGGGGCTTTGGCCAGGTTCCGGTCGCCAAGGAAGGCGGCCTCGGTGGCCCAACCCATGCCGTGGAGCCAGGCTGGGTTGGCGAAACCGCGTTCGGCGATGAAATCGGCGCCCGCCAGGATCATCGCCACGGCGCCTGTGACGGGCTCGGTGGTCATGCGGTCCGTCAGCGGCCACCGCGCTTTGCCCTGGGCCGGACGGGCTGGCGGATTGGGCCAGGCGGCGGCGGCGTGACGGCGATTTTTCACCGCCACGGTTTCCGCGAACACCCAGGCGTTGGGCCAGACATGGTTCAGCGCGCTGGCCTGCATCGCGTGCGCCGATAATTCGTCCAGCGGCAGCGCGCGGTGGAAATAGGGATCGGCACCCAGGCGCTGCGCCTCGGACATCGACGAGACTTCGGTCGGGCTCCAAGAGACGACCAACTGCGTGCGAAACTGTCCGGATGCGACGCGCAGGGCGCCAAGCACGAAAGCGTGCTCGGACGACGATGGCGTGGACAGAATGTCGCGATCGACCCCGCCGGTCGAGCCGGAAGCCATCATCACCGAGATCGCGCGGCCGTCGAACTGGTCGTTACAGCCAACGACGATGCCGTCGATATCGTCGATGGTCAGGCCGGCATCCGCCATCGCGGCCTGGGAAATATCGTAAATGATTTCTTCCAGCGACCGGTCGCGGCCGGTTATGGCGGGCCGGATCGCGCAGCCGACGACCGCGGGCCGAATTTTATACGCCATTTGTTACATCCCTCCGGGATAATTTGGGCCGCCGCCACCCTCTGGCGTGACCCAGTCTATGTTCTGCTCGGGGTCTTTGATGTCGCAGGTTTTGCAATGCACGCAGTTTTGTGCATTAATGCGCAATTGCGCTTTACCCGCGACCTCCTCGATCTCGTAAACCCCCGCTGGGCAGTACCGTGTCTCCGGGCTGGCGTATTTCTTGTAGTTGACGGAAATCGCCTTCGCCGGATCGCGCAACCGTAAATGCGCGGGCTGGTTTTCCTCGTGGTTGGTGTTGCTGATGAATACCGAAGACAGCCGGTCGAAGGTCAGTTTGCCATCCGGTTTCGGATATTCGATCGGCTTGACCTGCGACACTTCCATCAGGGTTTCGTTGTCGGGATGCGGATGATGCAGCGTCCAGGGCGCGCGGCCCCGGAACAGGAACGTATCGATCGCCGAGTAAACGACGCCCCCATAAGTGCCCCATTTCGCGAAGGCCGGCCGCAGGTTGCGGACCCGGTCCAATTCGTCCCAGACCCAGCTTTCGCGGAGATTTTCGGGATACGCGGTCAACATGTCCGGGGATCCGTGCGCCAGAGCCTCGACCACCGCTTCGGCCGCGATCATGCCCGATTTCATCGAGGTATGCGTGCCCTTGATCTTCGGCACGTTCACGAACCCCGCGCTGTCGCCGATCAGGGCGCCACCTGGGAAAATCAGGGTCGGGATTGACTGGAACCCGCCCTCGTTGATCGCGCGGGCACCATAGGAAATGCGCCGCCCGCCCTCGAAATGCGGCCGCATGTCCGGGTGGGTTTTCAGCCGCTGCATTTCATCGAACGGAGACAGGTATGGATTCCGGTAATCGAGCCCGACGACATAGCCATACGACACAAGGTTCTTGCCGAAATGATACAGGAACGAACCGCCATAGGTGTCGGACTTCAACGGCCAGCCGAAAGAATGCTCGATCAGGCCCGGCCTGTGGTTCTCGGCCGGAATCTCCCATAATTCCTTGATGCCGATGCCGTAGGTCTGCGGCTCGTGCCCGTCGCGCAGACGATAGCGCTGGATCAAGCGTCCGCTCAGCGAGCCACGGCAACCTTCGGCGAACAGCGTGAATTTGGCGCGCAGTTCCATGCCGCGGGCGAAGTTGGCGGTGGGTTTGCCGTCCTTGCCGATGCCCATGTCACCGGTCGCGATGCCAACGACCTTGCCGCCTTCTTCCAAAATCTCCGACGCCGCGAAGCCGGGGTAAATTTCGACACCCAGTTCTTCGGCCTGCTTGCCAAGCCAGCGGACGAAATCGCCAAGCGAGACGATGAAATTGCCGTGGTTGTTCATTTGCGGCGGGGTCGGCAGGCGAGTCGAATTCGCCTCGGTCAGCCACAGGAACCGGTCTTCGCGCGCGGGCGTGTCCAGCGGGGCGCCTTTGGCAGCCCAGTCGGGGATGAGTTCGTTGAGCGCGCGCGGTTCCAGCACGGCGCCGGACAGCGTGTGGGCGCCGATCTCGCCGGCCTTTTCGACCAGACACACGGCGCAATCGGGCGAAAGTTGTTTCAGCCGGATCGCGGCGGCCAGGCCCGCGGGCCCGCCACCGACGATCACGACGTCGAATTCCATTGCCTCTCTGGAGGATTCGCTCAGGGGCAGGTCCTCGGCCATCGTCCACTCCTCAGGTTCGAAGGCTTCTTAAAGGACACCGGCGCGGTTGCGCAAAGCCCCCTTCGCGGGCACGACTAAGATCATGGATGATCTGAGTCTTTTGCGGCTGCAAATCGAGTGGGGCGCCGACGAGGCGTTGGAGGAGGCGCCGGTCGACCGGCTGCGTTCCCTCGCGCCCGCCGAGGCGCCGCGCGCCGCGTTGGTCCGTCCCGTGTCGCCGCGGCAGGCGACTCCGGTGGGCACGCCCGGAGAACGGGCGTTGGCGGCGGCGGCGAAGGCGGACAGTCCAGAGGCGTTGAAAGCGGCGATCGCGGCGTTCGAGGGCGATCCGCTGCGCGACATGGCCACGCATTTGGTGTTCGCCGTGGGCGATCCGCACAAGGGGGTGTTGCTGATCGGTGGCGCGCCCGGCGCCGACGACGACCGCTCCGGCCTGCCATTTTCCGGCCCCGAGGGCGCGCTGTTGGACCATATGCTGGCAAGCGTGGGCCTGAAGCGCGACGAAATGCTTCTAACGCCGCTGATCCCCTGGCGTCCGCCGGGGGGGCGGGTGCCCAATCCCGCAGAATTGCAGCTTTACCGCCCGTTTTTGGTCCGGCTGATCGCGCTGACGGCGCCGGAGCGGATCGTGTTCTTTGGCGCGCTGGCGGCCGGCACAATGTTGGGCGCGGCGCAGCGGTCGCGGACGATCGCATGGGTGGACGGGAAGATCGACGGCCACGTCGCGAAACTTCTGGTGTTGCCCGCCCTCGCCGATATTCTCAAAACCGCCCTCCGCCGCAAAGACGCCTGGGCCGGCATGCGGGCCTTGCGGCGGGCGTTGGACGCCTGACGCGGCATAAGCCGTCGCAGGCGCGAGGTCAGCGCGCCGCGTTTCGTGCCTGATCGCGCCCGCCCGGCCGCACGCGATCCCGGCGTGTTCAACCAAATATTTAGATATTATGTCACGCCGCCCTTGACCTCTGCCCTCAGGGTGGCAGCATCCCCGCCTCCGGATGGCCACCACCAAAACGACCATCCCAAAATCGCCACGAAAGGAAACGCTTCCATGACAGTCCGCTTCGACGATCGGGTCGCCATCGTCACCGGTGCCGGCGCCGGCCTCGGGAAACAACACGCGCTGCTGCTGGCCTCCCGCGGCGCCAAGGTCGTCGTCAACGATCCCGGCGGCGCGGTCGACGGCAAAGGCGGCGCGCACGCCGTGGCCGACGAGGTCGTGGCCGAAATCAAGGCGGCGGGCGGCGAGGCCGTCGCGAATTATAACTCCGTCGCCGACGCGCGATCCGCGCAGGGCATTATCGACACCGCAATGAACACCTGGGGCCGGCTCGACGCGCTGGTGAACAACGCCGGCGTTCTGCGCGACAAGGCGTTTCAGAACATGTCGCTGGAGGACTTCGAATTCTGCTCGCAGGTCCATTACATGGGCACGGTTTATTGCACCAAGGCGGCGTGGCCGATCATGCGCGAACGCCGCTACGGCCGCATCGTGGTGACCACCTCCGGCTCCGGCACCATCGGCAATTTCGGCCAGAGCAATTACGGCGCCGCGAAAATGGCGGTGAACGGACTGATCAACGTCCTCCGCCTGGAAGGATCGCGCTATAACATTCTGTGCAACGCGATCTCCCCTTCCGCCCGCACCCGCATGACCGAAGACCTGCTGCCCGAAGCCATGCGCGTCTACATGAAACCGGAACTGGTTTCCCCCGCCGTCGCCTGGATGGCGAGCGAGAACTGCAACGTCACGGGCCAGATTATCGCCGCCGCGGCGGGCGGCTATTCGGTGGTGCAATACTTCCAGTCGGAAGGCGTGCAATTCGATCCCGACGCCCCCGTCACCCTGGAAATGTTCGACGAGGCGTTCCCAAAAATCTCCGACATGGCGGGCGCAGCGCCGCTTGGCCGCAACCGGGCGCGGCTGGAAGAACGCCTGCGCGCCATGGGCCGTCTGGGCTGATCGCACCGGAAGCCGCCGGGGCGATCCCGGCGGCGCCGTTCGCCGTTTCGACGCTCGCACAGCCGGCGCGTGGACTTCGGACGCCGCGCATGGCCGTTCCTCGACCCGGACCAGTCCCCCGCATGGGACACGCACCCTCCCCCCTTCCCCAACTTTATGTTGCGCCGCGGCAAAAGCGGCACGCGTCTTGCTTCACGAATCCCGCGACCCAACAAACCCGATTGCGCGGATACCGTGAAAGTACTTCTCGCCGACGACGACCCCGGACGCACCAGTGCCTTGATCGAGATGCTGTCCGCGGACCCGGGCCTGACCGTCCTGCGCCACCGGCCCGGCGCGTTGCTGACCGACGCCGTGGCCGCGCTGGCCCCGGACATCGTGCTGGTCGATATGGCCCGCCCGGACCGGGACGCGCTGGACGGCATCCGCGTCGCCGCCTGTAATATCGCGCGCCCGATCGTGCTGTTCGTCGATCGCGACGACCCCGCGTTCATGGAAGAGGCCATCGGCGCCGGCGTTTCCTCTTATAATGTGGCGGGCGTGCCGCCACCGGACGTCAAGCCGATCCTGCGCGCCGCCGTCGCTCTGTTCCGCCGTCACCAGACCGCCCGCGACGAACTGCGCGACGCGGAAATCCGGCTGCGCGAACGCAACACCGTGGACCGCGCCAAGGCCATCCTGATCCGCGAACGCCGGATCGCCGAGCCCGACGCCTACCGCTGGCTACGCAAGCGGGCCATGTCCAGCGGCCGCCGCATTCCCGACATCGCCCGCGAGATCGTGAACGAGCGCGAGCAAGCGCTCGCCCCCTCGGACACGCTCATGCCATCCAGAAAGGACGCACAGACATGAGCACCCGGATCAGGATCGGCCTGCTGCGTTTGACGGATTCCGCACCCGTCGTGGTGGCGAAATCCCAAAATATGTTCAAATCCCTCGGCATCGACCCCGTGCTGTCCATCGAGCCCTCCTGGGCCAACGTCGCCGACAAACTGACCTATGGCCTGCTGGACGCTGCGGTCATGCTGCCGCCGCTGGCGCTGGCTTTGGCGATGGGTTTGCGTGGACCCACGGCGAAGATCGTCGTGCCCATGGGCCTGTCGCAGGGCGGCAACACCATCGTTCTTGGTGGCGAATCCGCAAACGAGGTAACCGGCCTACCGCCGGGCGCGCGGTTGCTGGCCTGGCTCGCCGCCCGGACGAAACCACCGCGGATCGCGGTGGTGCATCGGTATTCGACGCATAATTTGCTGCTGCGCTATTGGCTTGCGCTGACCGGCGTCGATCCCGATCGCGACATCGAAACGGTCGTGGTGCCGCCGGAACAGATGGTCGCGGCGTTGGCGGGCGGGCAGATCGCCGGCTTCTGCGCGGGCGCGCCCTGGGGGGTCGCGGCGGAGCTGTCCGGGGTGGGCAAGATGCTTCTCGGCACCTCCGAAATCTGGCCCTTTCATCCGGAAAAATGCCTCGCGGTGCGCGAGGATTGGGCTTTGGCGAATCCGGAGGCCCTGACGCGGGTCCTGCGGGCGCTGATGCGCGCCCAGGTGGTTTGCGACAGTGGGGAGGAGGCGGAGTCGGTGGCGACTGTGCTGGCCGATCCAGATGGCCTGGCGCTGCCTCGGGACGCGGTCCTGGCGGCGTTGCCGGGCGGTGCGGGCGGTCGCGAGCCCGGAGAGCAAATCCTGTTTCACTGCGCCGGTGCCGCGCATCCCGCGCCGCCGCACGCGCTTTGGTTCCTGCGTCAGATGCGCCGCTGGGGCTGGTTGGACGATGGCGTGGACCTGCTCGCGGTGGCGAATTCGGTCTATCGCCCCGATTTATATTCGGTCGCCGCCCGGACGGAAGATTTGTTCGTTATTCCCGGGCCCTCGCGCAACAATGCTAATTTTGAGGCACGTTCGGGGACCGCCGGGGGTGAACTGAAGCTGCCGGTTTTCTAAAATAGAATATTTTTTAATCATATGGCGCCGATACAGTCAAATATGCCCTGAAATTAACCGATCGCGCAATCTCAATCGCCCAAATTCTGTTCATAGCTGATCCGCCCAACCTGGCATCCTTCTTGCTGCATGAGCGAACAGAGACGCGTTCCAACACAGGACGCGCCCGCCAAGGGTCCCCCCTCAACGGCGAGAGGGGACTGAAGCCAGGAGCGGCGGACCCGCTCCGACAGAATGACCGATGGATCAACGGCGATCCGTCCGATCGGTGTGAATCGTCATGCACAAGGGTTTCCTTAAGGCCGGCCATCTGCCGACCTTGTTCGCGTCCTTCCTTTATTTCGATCTCAGCTTCATGGCCTGGGTCCTGCTTGGGCCGCTTGGGGTTTCGATCGGCAAGGACCTCCATCTTTCCCCCGCCGATAAGGGCCTGATGGTCGCGACTCCGGTGCTCGCGGGCGCCGTGCTTCGCGTTGTGCTCGGGGTGCTGGTGGACCGCTACAAGCCAAAGCGGGTGGGCATCGGCGCCCAGATCCTGGTCATCATTGGCTTGATCGCCGCCTGGACCATCGGCATCCACAGCCTCTCCGCCACCCTGCTTCTGGGCTGCGTCCTCGGACTCGCCGGCGCCTCCTTCGCCGTCGCGCTGCCGCTGGCCTCGTCCTGGTATCCGCCGGAGCACCAGGGCACCGCCCTCGGCCTCGCTGGTGCCGGCAACTCCGGCACCGTGCTTGCCGCGCTGTTCGCGCCCGGCCTGGCGATGCTGTTCGGCTGGCAAAACGTCATCGGCCTGGCCGCGATCCCGCTGTTCGCGACGCTGCTGGTGTTCACCGCGATGGCCAAGGACAGCCCGAAGACACCCGCGCGTAAAACCCTGGCCGATTATGCCGTCATCCTGCGCGAACCCGATGCCTGGTGGTTCATGTTCTTCTACAGCGTGACGTTCGGCGGGTTCGTCGGTCTCGCGTCGTCGTTGACCATCTACTTCAACGATCAGTATGGCCTGCCGCCGGTGACCGCCGGATACTGCACCGCCGCCGTGGTGTTTGTCGGTTCCATGGTGCGCCCGATGGGCGGTGCGGTCGCCGACCGGATCGGCGGGGTCCGGGCCCTGACTGTTCTGTATGCTGTCGCCTCCGCCGCCTTCGCGACCATCGCCACGGGCCTGTCCACCATCTACCTCGTGATGCCCGTGTTCCTCATCGGCATGCTCTGCCTGGGTATGGGCAACGGCGCGGTGTTCCAGCTTGTGCCGCAGCGTTTCAGCAAGGAAATCGGCGTGATGACCGGTCTGGTCGGCATGACCGGCGGCGTCGGCGGCTTCTACCTCGCCTCAAGCCTCGGTTACTCCAAGCAGTTCACCGGCAGTTACGGCCTTGGCTTCCTCATCTTCGCCGTGCTCGCTGCCGTCGCCCTGCTCTGCCTCACTAAGGTGCGCGGACGCTGGCGCGCGACCTGGGCGGAACGTTACGGCGCGGCACGAGTCTAAGCGAAGGAGCCCCAGTCATGAACATGATCGTCAAAGTGTCCGCCGCTGCCCGCCGCCTGGTTTTGGTTGGCAACGGAATGGCTGGGGTTCGCGCCCTGGAGGAAATACTCGCTCGCGCGCCGGATGCGTTCTCCGTCTCCGTTTTCGGGGCCGAACCGCACGGCAATTACAACCGCATCATGCTCTCCCCGGTCCTGGCCGGGGAGAAGAGTTTTTCCGATATCGTCACCCATGATCGCGCCTGGTACGAGATCAACAGCGTGGAACTGATCGCGGGCGAGGCGGTGACCGCGATCGACCGCGAAGCGCGGACCGTGACCGGCGCCAACGGCACCGTCCGCCCATACGACGTGCTGATCCTCGCCACCGGCTCCAACCCGGTGATCATCCCGTTTCCCGGCCATAATTTGCCGGGGGTGATCGCTTTCCGCGACATCGCGGACGTGGAGACCATGCTGCAAGCCAGCCGCGCCGGCACCCATGCCGTCGTCATCGGCGGCGGGCTGCTTGGTCTGGAAGCGGCCAACGGCCTGGTGCGCAACGGCATGGACACGACCGTGCTGCATTTGATGCCATCGCTGATGGAACGTCAGCTCGACCCCGTCTCCTCCGGGCTGCTGAAAAAGGATTTGGTCCGGCGCGGCATGACGGTGCTGACCGAGGCCAACACCAAGGCGATCCATGGGGATGGTAAGGCCGAAACGGTGGAACTCGCCGACGGCACGATGTTGAAGGCGGACCTGGTCGTCATGGCCGTCGGCATCCGCCCCAATACAGGTCTGGCCAAATCCGCCGGTCTCGACATTGGCCGCGGCGTCAAGGTCGATGACTTCATGCGCACCTCCGACCCCGCGATCTATGCCGTCGGCGAGTGCGTCGAACACCGTGGCGCGGTGTTCGGGCTTGTGGCGCCGTTGTTCGACATGGCGAAAACCCTTGCCGACCATATCTCCGACACCGCTGAAACCCCTTACAACCCCGCCGTCACCGGAACGCGCCTGAAGGTGACGGGGATCGACATGTTCTCGGCCGGCGATTTCACCGGCGACGACACGACCGACGACGTGATTTTCCGGGACGCGGCCCGCGGCGTGCACAAACATTTCACGATCCGCGACAACAAGCTGATCGGCGCCGTGCTGTATGGCGAGGCCGGCGACAGCGGCTGGTATTTCGACCTGATCCGCCAGGGCACCGATATTTCGGACATTCGCGACATGCTGGTCTTCGGACCGGGCGTCGCGGGCAGCGGCGAATCGAGTGTCGAAAACCTGCCGGACACGGCAGAAATTTGCGGCTGCAACGGCGTTTCCAAAGGCCGCATCCTCACCGCCATCGCCGAGTTGAAACTCACCAGCGTGGACGAGGTTCGCGCCCGCACCAAGGCCTCGGCCTCCTGCGGCAGTTGCACCTGCAACGTCGAAAAACTCCTCCAATTCGCACTGGGCTCCGACTACGATGTGACGCCCAGGGTAAAGGGGGTGTGCAAATGTACAGGACATGGGCACGACGCGGTGCGCGCGGCGATTGTCGAGAGGCGGCTGAAATCCATTCCCGCTGTCATGCGCGCGTTGGACTGGGCCACGCCCGACGGTTGCGCCAGTTGCCGGCCGGCGTTGAATTATTATCTGCTTTGCGCCTGGCCGGGCGAGTACGCCGACGACGCGCGCTCCCGCTTCGTCAACGAACGGATGCACGCGAACATCCAGAAGGACGGCACATATTCCGTCGTGCCGCGGATGTGGGGCGGCGTGACCAGCGCGAATGAGCTGCGTGCGATTGCCGATGTCGTCGATAAATATGATATTCCGACCGTGAAAGTGACGGGGGGGCAGCGCATCGATCTGCTTGGTGTGCGAAAGGAACAGCTTCCGCATGTGTGGCGCGACCTGAACGCGGCCGGCATGGTTTCCGGCCAAGCGTATGGCAAGGCGCTACGCACGGTAAAAACCTGTGTCGGATCGGAATGGTGCCGGTTTGGCACTCAGGACTCCACCGCCATGGGCGTGGCGTTGGAAAAAATGACCTGGGGCTCCTGGACCCCGCATAAAACCAAAATGGCCGTGTCGGGCTGCCCGCGCAATTGCGCCGAAGCCACGATCAAGGATTTCGGCGTGATCGCCACCGAAAGCGGCTGGGATCTGCATGTTGGGGGCAATGGCGGGATCACGGTCCGCGTCACCGACCTGCTCGCGAAAGTCTCGACGGAAGCCGAGGTGCTGGAATACGCCGCTGCCTTCATGCAAATTTACCGGGAGGAAGCCCATTACCTGGAACGCACGGCCCCCTGGGTCGAACGTGTTGGCATCGCTTACGTCCGCGACCGCCTGTCCGATAAAGGCGGCCGCCGCCTGCTGCGCGACCGTTTCCTGGACTCCCAGCGTCACGCGCAGTCGGATCCATGGGCCGAACGCGCCAAGGGCGCGGAAAGCCACGAATTCCGGTCTCTCGCGGCGGTGGAGTAACAATCATGGACGGTAGCCTACCTTCAACAACCGTTTGGACCCGTGTGGGCACACTCGACGATATTCCCCGGCTGGGGTCTCGCGTCGTGACGACCTCGGGCAACGACATCGCAATTTTTCGCACCGCCGACGACCGGGTCTTCGCAGTGTACGATGTATGCCCGCACAAGCAGGGGAAGCTGTCGCAGGGCATCGTCCATGGCACCGCCGTGACCTGCCCGCTGCATAGCTGGGTGATCGGCCTGGACGACGGTCTGGCCAAGGACCCGGACGAGGGCTGCGTCAACACGGTGCCGGTCAAACTGGACGGGCGGGATATCCTGCTGGCGGTGACATCGTGACGGATGTCCACACCGCCTGCCCGTATTGCGGGGTCGGCTGCGGCGTCGTTTCGAAGCCCGACGGAACCATCGCCGCCGATACCGCCCATCCGTCCAATCGCGGGCGCCTCTGTTCCAAGGGCGCCGCGCTTGGCGCCACGCTGGACGATGCGGGCCGCCTGCTGAAGCCCCAGATCGGCGGCAAGGACGCGTCCTGGGACGACGCTCTGGGCCTGGTCGCCGCCCGGTTCAAACAAACCATCGCCACCCACGGCCCGGACAGCGTCGCCTTCTATGTGTCCGGACAATGCCTGACCGAGGATTATTACGTCGCCAACAAGCTGATGAAGGGGTTTATCGGGTCGGCGAATATCGACACGAACTCCCGCCTCTGCATGGCGTCCTCCGTCGCGGGCCATGTCCGCGCCTTTGGCGAGGATGTCGTTCCCGGCGTGTACGAGGACTGGGAAGACGCCGACCTTGTCGTCCTGGTCGGCAGCAACGCCGCCTGGTGCCACCCGGTGCTGCACCAGCGGCTGATGGCGGCAAAAGCGGCACATGGCACGAAAGTCGTGGTCGTCGATCCCCGCCGCACCGCGACCGCCGACGCCGCCGATCTGCACCTGCCGATCGCCGCGGGCAGCGACATCGCGCTGTTCAACGGACTGCTGGCCTATTTGCACAAGGCGGGCAAAATCGACACGCTGTGGGTCCGCGATCACGCCAACGGACTTGACGCGGCCATGGTCGCCGCGACGATCCCGGGCGCCGACATGGTCGACTGGGCTGCCGACGAATGCGGCGTCGATCCCGAACTGCTCGAAACCTTTTTCGACATGTTCGCGAAAACCGAGCGGGTCATGACGGTTTACTCGCAGGGCGTAAACCAGTCGTCGGTCGGGACCGACAAGGTCAACGCGATCGTGAATGTCCATCTGGCTACCGGACGGATCGGCCGCCCAGGGATGGGACCGTTTTCGGTCACCGGGCAGCCTAATGCGATGGGCGGACGCGAGGTTGGCGGGCTGGCGAACCAGCTCGCCGCCCACATGCGCTTCGACGATCCCCAGGACCGCGCCGCGCTGCAGGCGTTCTGGGGCTCGCCCACGCTGGCGCCGAAGCCGGGCCTGAAGGCGGTGGACATGTTCGACGCGGTCGCGTCCGGACAGATCAAGGCGATCTGGATCGTCGCCACCAATCCCGCCGCCAGCATGCCGCGTGCCGGCAGCGTGCGCGCCGCGTTGCAGGCCTGTCCCTTCGTCGTCGTGTCCGACTGCTGGCCCACCGACACGACCCAGTTCGCCGACGTGATCCTGCCCGCGGCAGCCTGGGGCGAAAAGGACGGCACCGTCACGAACTCCGAGCGCCGGATATCCCGCCAGCGGCCATTCCGGCCCGCGCCGGGCGAATCCCGCGCGGATTGGTGGCAATTCGCCGAGACCGGCCGCCGCATGGGTTTCGAAAGCGCCTTCGCCTGGGCCGACGCCGCCGCCGTGTTCCGCGAACACGCCGCTTTGTCGGGCCATGCCAACCACGGGCGCCGCGTGTTCGACATTGGCGCCCTCGCGACGCTGAGCGGCGAGGCCTACGACGCGCTGCAACCCGTCCGCTGGCCCCTGCCCGCGGGCGCCG
>JAYWAX010000127.1:0-6595 GCA_043782125.1 Acetobacteraceae bacterium
CCGCATCGCCGAGTTGCAGGCGCAACGCGCCAGGGTGCGCGGACCGCACCGGCGGGCCCTGCTGGACCGGGTCCAAGGCCGGGGCATCGCTTTGGCGAGCCACGACGATCGCACGATCGAAGAGATTTGCGAAAATGCCCGCGACGGCATCTCGATTTCCGAATTTCCGGTGACGATGGCTGCGGCCGAAGCGGCCAAGGACGCGGGCATGCAGGTGATTTCCGGCGCGCCGAACCTGGTGCGCGGGGGCTCGCATTCCGGCAACATCGCCGCCGCCGATCTGCTGCGCATGGGCTGGGTCGATGTCTTCGCCTCCGACTATGTGCCGCCCGCGTTGATCGAGGCAGCGTTCCGCGTCGCGCGCGAGGGGCTCGCGGGATTGCCGGACGCGGTGGCGATGATTACGTCCCGGCCCGCGGCGATGGCGGGCCTGGCCGATCGCGGCAGCCTGGTGCCCGGACTGCGGGCCGACATGGCGCGGGTGCGGCTGCATGAAACTCTGCCGGTCGTGCGCCAGGTCTGGTGTGCCGGAGAGCGGACGATCTGATGGCGGGGGACGCCAAGGCGCGGGTTGGGATTTATTATTGTCCAACCCTGGACGATCCTTTGTTCGCCGCCGGTGCCGCCTGGTTAGGGCGCGATCCGTTTCTGGGGGCGCCGGTCACGCAACCGGCTGTGCCGGGGATCGCGGAGGTCACGGCGGAAGCAAGCGGGTACGGGTTTCACGCGACGTTGAAACCGCCGTTCCGGCTGGCGCCGGGCGTGTCATGGGCCGTGCTGATGGCGGCGGTGGACGGGCTGGCGGGGGACATCCCGGCGTTCGATCTGCCGCCTCTGGCGGTAAACGATGTGCATGGATTCCTGGCGCTGCGGGAAACGGTTGAGTCAGCGGCGTTACAGGCGCTGGCGGATGCCTGCGTGGAACGGTTGGACCGGTTCCGGGCGCCGCTTACAACGGCCGAACTGGCGCGGCGGCGGCAGTCGAACCTGTCCCCGGCGCAGGAAGCGATGCTGACGCGCTGGGGGTATCCCTATGTGTTCGACGCGTGGTTTTTCCACATGACATTGACGCGGCGGTTGGCCGTCGAGGAGCATGCGGTGTGGCGGCCGGAGGCGGAACGTTTCTTCGCCGCGGCGCTGGCCGAACGGCGGCGGGTGACAGATCTTTGTTTGTTCACCCAGTCCCGGCCGGGCGCGCCGTTCACGATCGCCGAGCGGATCGCGTTGCGGGGCTGAACCGGTGCGGCAAGACAGGACGTGCGTCAAACAATGTCCGCCCCTCGCCGGAAATTCAGCTGCGAAGCATGGCTTTCCCCGCGGCTGGTCATTGCGCGCGGACCCCGCCGCCGTCCCCGGGACGACGGCGGCGGTCGCGCCCGCCAGCGGTTGGTTTTACACCGCGTATCCCGGGTCTTCCCGATCCAGCTTCCGCCGGAACGCCGCCCATTCCAACGCCGCGCGCGGGGAGTGGCTTTTATCCCCGTACATCTTCGCGCCGATTGCGCGGGTCCGGTCAATCGCGTCCTGACTAGGAAAATGCACCGCCCCGCCCGCCTGTGCCGCGATCTGAATTTCGCAGGCACGCTCGATCCGGCCCAACAGCACGAAAGCCTCGCCCATCGAGCGGCCCGCGGTCAGCGTTCCATGATTGCGGAGAAAAAGAATGCTGCCATCGGCCAGATCGCGCGCCAGAGCCCGGCGCTCGTCCTCGGCGTTGCTCGCGGGCCCCTCGTATTCGTGATAGCGGATGCGATCCATCAAAATCAGAGCGTTTTGCGAAATCGGCAAAAGTCCGTCTTTTTGCGCGGAGATACCGGCTCCGGCGGCGGAATGCAAATGCATCACCGACGCAACGTCCGGGCGCGCGGCGAAGATGCCGCCGTGGATGACTTCGCCCGCCTTGTTGATTCCATGGCGGGTTTCGCTGAGGATATTCCCGGCGGTGTCCATTTTTACCAGCGACGACGCGGTGATTTCCTCAAAAAACAAGCCCAGTGGATTGAGCAGGTATTGGTCCGTGGTGCCGGGGATGCGGAGGGAAAAATGATTGCCCAGCATGTCGTGCCAGCCGAAGCGGGCGCCGAGACGATAGGCGGCGGCGAGGTCGAGACGGGCTTCCCACTCCTCGGGCGAAAATCCGTGTTTGGCTTCGCGGATCGGTGTGACCTGACTTGTCGACGACATGGGGGTGTCCTTTTCGATTTTTCCGGCGACAGCGTGAGGCTCTGGCTCCCGGCGGTCAACCGGCTGCCGCGTCCACGATCCGGCGCAGCGCGGCGGCGAAGCGGGCAACGCCTTGTTCCAGGCTGTCGTCGTTCAGAACCGTTGCCACGTTGACGTCCGCCGGGATTGTGGCGGTCCGGGTCAGGCGGCGCGCCACGGCGGCGGCGGTTTCACGTCCGCGCGCGGCCAATCGCGCGGCGAGAATCCCGGGCGGCGCGGTGACTTCCAGGACGCGAACCGGATAATTCGCGGCGGCCTGTGCGATAACACCTCGCGAGACATTGGCGACGACGACCGGTGCCGCGGTCATAATTTCGGCGGGAATGCCGTATAACAAACCATGTGCGGACCAGGACAGGGCGAAATCCCGCGTGGCGAAGTCGGCGGCGGAAATGGCTTCATGGTCCTCCCCGTCCGGATCCGGCGGACGGGTGATCGCGCGCCGCGCGAAGACCACGCGGGGATCGCCGCGAAATGCCGCCTTGGCGCCATTCAGCAACGAATCTTTGCCCGCGCCGCTCGGACCGACCACCAGAACCAGCATGTCCGCCTCCTTCCCGCCGCCGCAACATGCCGATACCTTGATCCGCCACGCAACGCCGGAGCCCTCGCCATGCGCGTTCTGACCCAACCCGGCCCGGTCCACCCGCGCCGCTTCGAACATTTCGCGGGCGAGGCGCGGCCTTTGTCCTTTACCGTTCCCGCCGGTGTCAGCCTGCTGGACGGTCTGACCGCCCCCCTCGCCGCCGCCGGGTTTCAGTCGGCAGTGATGCGTTTCGGAGGCGCGCGGCTCGACCCGTTTTGCTACGTGATGCCGGACCACGCAGCCGACGCGGCCCATGTTGCCTATTTTTCCGCCCCGCGCGCGCCCAAGGGTGTGACAATTGTTGAAAACGCCGCCGCCACCTTCGGCTGGGACGGCGATAAACCGTTCTTGCACTGTCACGCCGCCTGGATCGAGCCGGACGGGCGGCATCGGGGCGGACATATTCTCAATGGCCAGTCCCGGCTTGCCGCGCCCGCGACCGTCGAGGCCTGGGCTTTCGATACGATTCGCATCGCAACGGCGCTGGATGAAGAAACGAATTTTACCCTGTTCCAGCCATCGGGTGTTTCGACGCCTGGCACCAATGCCGTCCTGGCGCGTGTCCGCCCGAACGAGGATATTACTATCGCCATTGAAACCATTGCGCGCGCACACGGCCTGCGCGACGCCACCATTTGCGGCAGTGTCGGCAGCCTGGTCGGCACACGCTTCGCCGACGGCCGCGACGTTCCGGACCGCGCGACCGAGGTTCAGGTCTTGTCGGGCGAGGTCCGCGACGGGCGCGCGATCCTGGACCTCGCCTCCGTGGACATGAAAGGCGAGGTCCACACCGGGCGTATTGCGCGTGGCGAGAACGCGGTGTGCATCACCTTCGACGTCATGCTGTTGCGGCGCGGGAATTAAGATTGCGGGCGCATCTTCGACGCTGTCCGCCGCGGGAAAACCGGCCTTGCCCCATCTATCGCCTGTCCTCGCAACCGCCTGCGCCTGGCCGCCGGTAAAGCTCGCCCCGGCCGCCAGACGTTCGCATCGCCAGTTCGTAACGCGCGACACGTTCCCTGATCCGCGCGTAGGGGCCCGGCCCTTGCGGCACGTCCCACAGGAACACGTAATCGACGGGAATGCCGGTCGCGGCCTCGAAGCCGGGAATGTCGATCTGTCTTACTCTCGTGTCGCGCTGGCCCTTCTCCCAGCCGAACAGAAGGCGTTGCGGGTCGGCATCGGCACGGAAGCGCGCGGGATACATGGGCAGACGCGCGACATAGCTGAACAGCACGACCCGGTCCCCGCGGCTCTCCAGCCGGTTCGCCAAATGGAACAAGGGATGATAAAACAAACGCGCCGAATTTTCGGGATCGAGTTTGAACTGCGACAACACCGGCGCCAGCGTGCAACGCGGACCGATCGCGGCATCGATTTCCGTGAATTCGCGGACCACTGGCGGCACATCCACCGCCTGCACCCAGGCCGCGAGGCCGATCCCTGCGAGGCCGCAGCCTGTCGCGATGGCCATGGCCACCGTCCGGACCGCGCCAGGGACAGGCAGCATCGCGCAGGCAAAGGCGAGGCCGATGTAGGGAAACGGTTGCGCGCGCCAGACATGGGTCCAGCCGCCGCCGGCCTCGTCCGGCACGACCGCCAGCACGGCAAGGAAGCTCACGGGTACCAGGCAAACGCCGATCCGCAATGGATCGCCCGCCACGGCCGGGCCGCGCTTTAACGCCACGGCTCCGGCGATCGCGACGCACGCCAAGGTCAGACCGGCGAGAAAACCCGTCAGCGCGGTCGTGCGTCCGATTGGCGCGAAGGCCTGACCCTGTAGCACCGCGACCAGACGTTCCGGCAGAGACGCGCCGTACCGGACCGCCTGCCCGCCGCCGCCCCGCGCCGCGAACAGGGCGAACAACATCGCGCCTGGCGCGAGGATCGCCAGCACCGCGGCGGGAAACCGGACCGCGTCCAGGAACGGCGCTCCCCTCTGCCATCGCAGTAACGACTCCACGCCAGCGATGGTGCCGATCGCCGCGACAGCCTCCATCCATCCCGCCGCCTGACAGGCCAGTGTCGCCAACAACAGCAGCGCCAGCGCGATACCGCGCGCCGCCGATGGGCGTTCGCGAAACCGCAGAAATCCCCATATCGACAACAGACTTCCACCCATCGACAGGCAGAAATTATATAACCCCATAAAGAACGTTATTTGCAACGCGGCCGGAAAGAAAAACAACGACAGCCAGACCGCATCGGGGTTCAACCGGCGCAGCACCGCCCGCGCGCCAAGCGGAATCGCGGCGAGGCAGATCGCCTGCGTCACCTGCTCCGCCGCGAGAGGCGGCAGAACGCGCAGCAACGCCGCCAGCAAATAATGCCCCAGGGCGTTCGGGGACAGGACGGGATTGATCTCGAACAGCCGGTCGCGCGCAGGCGAGCCCGGCATCGCCAGGAACCGCGCGATGGCCGCGTGCGCCGGGCCGTCGCTGGTCAGCACCGGCCCAAGAACGGCCACCATCGCCAGCATCGCGCCAAGCAGACTCCAGAAGATCGCGGACTCGCGGACGCGAAACCGGGCGGTCATGATCGCGTACCCGCGCCGCACCGGCAGTGCGGCCGCGTCTTTCCTTTGCCGGGCAGGCGGCTTGGCCGCGTATTTCGTTTACCAGACAATGAGAATCCTCCGTTGTGCCGGCCTGATCATCCGCAGCCCGGATCGAACCGCCCGGCGCATTCAAGCGGGATTGCTCGCAGCATTTGCCCGCGTGGGATTTGACCTCGCCACTTTCCGGCTTACACTGGCACGGACGACTTTGTGTCGCCGGCCCGTGCGAACCAGAAGCAGAGGATAACCCATGAAATACAACCGCATATCCGCGGATTGCCATCTCGACATGCCGTGGATGCCGCCAAAGCTGTTCACCGAAAACTCCAAACGCGAATTACGTGACCGCATGCCGTATGTCGAGGACGGTCCCGACGGTCCGCAGTGGGTCACCAAAGCCGGCGCGAATTTCGGTCTGCTTAATGGCGTCGGGCCCGGTGGCGCGAAGCTGGTGCCGGGCCAAAACAAGCGCGTGGACATCATGGCCGAAACCGGGATGTTCGCCGACGGGAAAAAAGGGATCCAGCGCGTCAGCGACCCGCACATGCGCATCAAGGAAATGGATCGCGACGGTGTCGACGCCGAGGTCATTTTCGGTATTCTGGGTGGCGCGTCCAAAATGCAGGACGTCGAAGCTGCCAACCACATGCTGGAAATCTACAACACCTGGCTCACCGATTTCTGCAGCCACTACCCCGACCGGCAGATTGGCCTTGGCTGCATCCCCTACGGCGACCCCGATGCCGCCGTGCAGGAAGTCTACCGTTGCGCGAAGATGGGCCTGAAAGGCCTGGAACTGTCCTGTTCCTGGGATATGGAGCCGATGTGGCACCCCAGCTGGGAGCCAATGTGGAAGGCCGTGTCCGACGTCAACCTGCCGCTGCATTTCCACACCTTCCCGACCACGGCGCCGCGCGCGCGGGAGATGGCCGAGGCGAAGTATCGCCGCGCCGCCATGTTCACCGGCGTGTCCGCCTTCCAGATGGGTCTTATTCACATCCTGGCGGCCATGATGGGCGCGGGCGTGTTCGAACGTCATCCAAACCTGCGCGTGTCCTTCGGCGAAAGCGGCATCGGCTGGATCCCCTACGCGCTCGACCGGATGGATTTCGAGTTCGAGGACCGGTTCCGCGATCTGATGAAGCTGAAACCGTCCGAGTATTGGCAGCGCCAGTGCAAGGCGACGTTCCAGTACGACGTCATCGGGCCGAAGCTGATCAACACCAACA
>JAYWAX010000128.1:0-6576 GCA_043782125.1 Acetobacteraceae bacterium
TCGCCTCCGCCGCAAAGAGCGGCTGCGCTATCAGCTTCGCCAGAAGGGCCACGGGCGTCCGCGCCTGTCGGTGTTCCGCTCGGAGCAGAACATCCACGCGCAGGTGATCGACGACGCGCAGGGGCACACCCTCGCCGCGGCGTCTTCGCTCGACAAGGGGCTGCGCGAGTCGCTGAAGACCGGTGCGAACAAGGAGGCCGCCGCCGCGGTGGGCAAGTTGCTCGCCGAACGCGCGCTGGCGGCCGGTGTCACGCAGGTCGTCTTCGATCGCGGGTCTTATCTGTATCACGGCCGGGTCAAAGCCCTCGCCGAAGCCGCCCGCGAAGGCGGGCTGGACTTTTAAGGGATAGAGCGAATGGCACGGGAACCCAGAGAAGGCGGTGGACGTGGCGGTCGCGATCGGGACCGCGATCGCGAGCCCGACGACGGCATCATCGAGAAAATGGTCTCGATCAACCGCGTTGCCAAAGTGGTGAAGGGCGGGCGTCGTTTCGCCTTCGCCGCGCTGATGGTGGTGGGCGATCAGAAGGGACGCGTCGGTTACGGCGCCGGCAAGGCGCGCGAGGTGCCGGAAGCAATTCGCAAGGCAACCGAACGCGCCAAGCGGGCGATGATTCGTGTCCCGATGAAGGAAGGCCGCACGCTGCATCACGATGTCCAAGGGCATTACGGCGCGGGTAACGTGATCCTGCGCTCGGCCGCGGCCGGCACCGGGATCATCGCCGGCGGACCGTTGCGCGCGGTGTTCGAAACCCTCGGCATCGGCGACGTCGTCGCCAAAAGCCTTGGCAGCCGCAACCCGCATAACATGGTCAAAGCGACGTTCGACGCGCTGAAGCATTGCGCCAGCCCGCGATCGGTCGCCACGCGCCGCGGCAAGAAAGTGTCCGAGATATTCGGCCGCCGCGATGCCCCGGCCGCCGTGCCGGCGGAGGAGACGCCCAATGGCTAAGGTTCGTGTCACCCAGATGAAATCGGCGTTGGGCCGCAAGCCTGGCCAGAAGGGAACCCTTCTCGGCCTGGGTTTGAAAACGATCCGCCGCACCAAGGAACTCGAAGATACTCCGGCGGTGCGCGGTATGATCCGCAAGGTTGCCCACCTGATCAAGGTGGAGGAGCTGTCCTGAGATGAAACTGAATGAATTGCGCGACAATGAGGGCGCGCGCCTGAAATTCAAACGGCTTGGCCGTGGAATTGGTTCGGGCAAGGGCAAGACGTCCGGCAAGGGCGTAAAGGGTCAGAAGGCGCGCGAAGGTGTGTCGCTCAATGGCTTCGAAGGCGGTCAGCTCCCGATCTACCGGCGTTTGCCGAAGCGGGGGTTCCGGAACCTTTACCGCAAGGTCTATGCGCCGTTGAACCTTGGGACGCTGGAGCAGGCGATCGAGGCGGGCAAGCTTGACGCCAGCCAGCCGATTGACGAAGCGATGTTGACAGCCGCCGGTCTCGGCAACCACCAGTTGGACGGCATCCGTCTGTTGGGCGTGGGCGAGATCAAGCGCGCCGTGAACATCACCGTGTCCGGCGTTTCGGGCACGGCGAGAGCCGCGATCGAAAAGGCCGGCGGGACCGTGACGGCGACCGTTATACGCCCGGAGCGCGCCGCCGCACCCTGAACGAACAGCGACGGCTCGATACCAAACGTGGCCCGGCCTGGCCGGACCATCCCAACCGGCGTCCCGCCGCGACGGGTGGCCCGGTCAGGCCGGGCTTCGATGTTTCTGGCAATCGCGGGCGGATGCGTCCATCTCCACCACGGACTTGCGCCCCCGGGCGCGAAGCCAGAGAATACGGCGACAGGGTAAAAGGGAATTTTGCATGGCTTCCGCTGCCGAACAGCTCGCGGCTAATCTGAGTCTCGGCACCTTTTCGAAGGCCACCGAGCTCAAGCAGCGCATCTGGTTCACCCTCGGTGCCCTGATCGTTTACCGGCTCGGAACCTATATCCCGATCCCCGGGGTCGATGGCGCCGTCATGGCCGAAATGATGCAGCAGCACGGCGGCGGCATTCTGGGCATGTTCGACATGTTCTCCGGCGGCGCGCTGCGGCGCGTGACGGTCTTCGCCCTCAACATCATGCCTTACATCAGCGCCAGCATCATCATTCAGTTGATGACCGCGGCGGTTCCGTCTTTGGAGGCGCTGAAAAAAGAAGGCGAGATGGGGCGCAAGAAGCTCAATCAATATACCAGGTATCTCACCGCTCTTATCGCGATGTTCCAGGCCTATGGGATCGCCGTCGGGCTCGAATCGATGCATGGCTCGACCGGTGCGGCGGTGCTCGACGCCGGCTGGTTCTTCCGCTTCTCCTGCATCATCACGCTCGTCGGCGGCACCATGTTCCTGATGTGGTTGGGCGAGCAAATCACCGCGCGTGGCATCGGGAACGGTCAGAGCCTGATCATCATGGCGGGCATTGTCGCGGGTCTGCCGGGCGCGCTCGCCTCGTTGCTCGATCTGGGCCGGACGGGCGCGCTGTCGCCGATCTTCGTCATGGTCTTCCTGGTGCTGGCCGGCGGGACCATCGCCGCCATCGTCTTCGTGGAGCGGGCGCAGCGGCGAATACCCGTGCAATATCCAAAGCGGCAGATGGGCAACCGCATGGTCGGGGGCGACTCGACTCACATGCCGCTGAAGATCAACACGTCCGGCGTCATCCCGCCGATCTTCGCGAGTTCCCTGTTGCTGATCCCCGCGACCATCGCCGGTTTCGCCACCAACGGGCCGCCCTGGTTCCAGGACATCATGGGGCAGCTCGCGCACGGGCAGCCCGTCTATATGATCCTTTACGCGGCGCTGATCGTCTTCTTCGCTTATTTCTATACGGCGATCGTGTTCAACCCCGAGGAAACCGCCGATAATTTGAAAAAATACGGTGGTTTCGTGCCCGGCATCCGCCCGGGCAGCGCGACAGCGGCGTATTTCGACAAAATTCTGACGCGGCTGACAACCGTTGGCGGCATTTATTTGGTGGCGGTCTGTATGCTGCCGGAATTGTTGATCGCCGATTATGGGTTGCCATTCTATTTCGGCGGCACATCGATCCTGATCGTCGTGTCCGTCACGATGGATACGGTCACGCAGATCCAGTCGCATCTACTGGCCCATCAATACGAAGGCCTCATCCGTAAAAGTAAGGTGAAGGGACGCCGGTGAAACTGATACTCCTTGGCCCGCCTGGCGCGGGGAAGGGAACGCAGGCACAGCGTCTGCGGGACCGTTATGGTATCGTTCAAATCTCCACGGGGGACATGCTGCGTGCGGAAGTTGCCGCCGGGTCGCCGGTCGGCAAGGAGGCCAAGGCAGTGATGGAAGCGGGCCGGCTCGTCTCGGACGACATCCTGATCCGCATGCTGGGCTCGCGCATCGCGCAGCCGGATTGCGCCAAGGGGTTCATCCTCGACGGCTTTCCGCGCACCGTGCCGCAGGCTGAGGCGCTGGACAGGCTGCTGGCGGCCAGGGAGCTGGCCCTGGACGCGGTCGTGGACCTGAAGGTCGATGACGCGGCGCTGGTCGATCGCATCGCCGGCCGCTTCACCTGTGCCAAATGCGGCACGGGGTACCACGATACCTTCAAGACCCCTGCGAAGCCGGGCGTTTGCGAATCCTGCGGCGGGACCGAGTTCTCGCGGCGGGCGGACGATAATCGGGAAACCGTGGCGGCCCGCCTCGCGGCCTATCACAGCCAGACCGCGCCGATCCTGCCGCACTACGCCGCGCAAGGGAACCTGCGGGAAGTGGATGGGATGGCGGACATCGAGGACGTCACGCGGCAGCTTTTCGCGCTGCTGGATTGACCGCCGATGTCGGGCGAGAGGTCCACGGTCCGAGAATTGTTGGCTGCCGCCAATCGGCTGCACACCGATCGGCAATATAACTCGGCCATTGACGCCTATCGCCTGGTTCTGTCGCGCGATCACGATCGTTCGGAGGCATGGTACGGGTTGGCCATGGCCTATGAAACCATCCTGGAATACGGGGACGCCGCCTCCGCGTTCCGCCGGGCCCTGACCCTCCGCCCGGACGCCGCGCGCTTACGGGTCAATCTCGGGAAAGTCTTGTTTGGCCTGGGTATGGCGACCGAGGCATTGCGGGAGTTCCAACGCGCGGAAATCGAAGGCGACGACGCGGCGCGCGCGGTGGCCCAGGCCAATATCGCATGCCTCGCCCCGGGCGATCCGGCCCATACAAACCAGACCGTCATGGATGCGCGGCGCCGGTGGGCGGAGACGAGTGCTGCGGGCGCGACGGCGTTCCATCCGGCCTGGCGCCCGGGCGAGAAGCTGCGGATCGGGTATTACGGGTCCTATTTCGGTTCGAAGAACTGGATGAAAATGTGCATGGGCGTTCTCAATGCGCACGATCGCGACCGGTTCGAGTTGCATGTGATCGCCGACGGCGCGGCCCCATCGTCCGAGGCGGGGTACCGGGATCACCCCGACGACCGTATCTGGGAGGTGGGCGGGCTGAGCAACGCAGAACTCGCGGGCCATATCGCGGGCGCGAAATTCGATGTTCTGATCGACATCAACGGGTACAGTCTCCAGGATCGGATGCCGCTGCTGTGCTGGCGGGCCGCGCCGGTTCAGATCGCCTGGATGGGGATGTATGGCACCACCGGGTTCTCTCAGGTTGACTGCGTGATCGGCGACGCCGCCGCGATCCCGCCCGAGGAGGACGTGTTCTGTGTGGAGCGTGTCCGCCGTGTCCCCCATACCTATCTGGCGTTCGATGTCTTCTATGAGACGCCGCCGGTCGCGCCTCAGCCGAATCTCGCCAATGGACATGTCACCTTCGGCAGCCTGAACTCCGCTTATAAGCTTAACGACGAGGTCGTCGCGTCCTGGTCTCGCATATTGAACAATGTGCCGGGCGCGAAGCTGCTGCTGAGCAACAAGGCGCTCGCGCATGGGTCGAACCGGGCCAACGTGCTGTCCCGCTTCGCGGCCTGCGGCATCGGGGCGGACAGCATCGTCCTGGAAGGCGGCGGCGAGCATTTCGATTTTTTGCGGGCGTACGATCGCATCGATATCGCGTTGGACGTGTTCCCATACAACGGGGGCACTACCACCGCCGAAGCGATCTGGCAGGGCGTCCCCGTACTCACCTTCAACGGCGATCGCTGGGCCAGCCGCACCAGCCGCTCGATTCTCCGGGCCGCCGGGCTGGCGGATTGGTGCGCGCCGGACAAGGCAGGCTTCGAGGACATGGCGAGTCGCATGGGGCGGTCGCCAGAGCCTTTGGCGGCCTGGCGTGCGGCTCAGCGCACGAAAGTGGCCGCGAGTCCGGCTTGCGATGCCGGAAGTCTGTGCCGGGAACTGGAAGATATCTACCGCCAGGAAGTGGCCGCGAAATTTTGATGAATACGGCGATTGACCTGGGACCGGCGCCGTGTATATTCCGCGCCCTTGGCGCACTCCCTCCACGGGGCAGTGCCGCTTGCGCATTTTTCCCGGTAAATGGCTCGACCGTGCCATCCCGGGCCTACAGGAGACCAAGGCGTGGCACGTATCGCCGGCGTTAATATTCCGACCAACAAACGCGTGTTGATCGGCTTGCGTTATATCTATGGTATCGGCCCCAGCAAGGCGGCCGAGATCTGCGGGAAACTCAGCATCCCGGAGGCACGCCGGGTGAACCAGCTTTCCGACGAGGAAGTGCTGCGCATCCGGGAATTGATCGACCGCGATTATCAGGTCGAGGGCGATAAGCGTCGCGAAGTTTCGCTGAACATCAAGCGGCTGATGGATCTGGGCTGCTACCGCGGCCTGCGCCATCGCAAAGGCTTGCCGGTTCGCGGACAGCGCACGCACACCAACGCCCGTACCCGCAAGGGTAAGGCCGTGGCGATCGCCGGCAAGAAGAAAGTCACCAAGTAAGGGCAGTCGCCCTCTCGGATTCTGGATGCCACGCGCCGGATATGCGCGCGTAAGTTGTATGGAGCACAATCGACCATGGCGAAACCCGCCGCCGCGCGCCCGCGCCGCAAAGAGCGTAAAAACATCACCTCGGGCGTCGCGCATGTCGCCGCGACCTTCAACAACACGGTGATCACGATCACGGACGCCCAGGGCAACACGATCGCGTGGTCGTCGGCGGGGAGCCAGGGCTTCAAGGGCAGCCGCAAATCCACGCCCTATGCCGCGCAGGTCGCGGCGGAGGATGCGGGCAAGAAGGCGCGCGAGCACGGCATGGAGACGCTCGACATCGAGGTCAGCGGCCCAGGGTCGGGACGCGAGAGCGCGCTGCGGGCGTTGCAGGCGGTTGGGTTCCAGGTCACGGCCATCAAGGACATGACGCCGATTCCGCACAACGGATGCCGCCCGCGGAAACGCCGGCGGGTCTGACGTTTCCGTCCGTGCCCATGTTCAGTGGGCTGGACTCTGGGCCGGCGGCGTAAGCCGCTCCCGCCGGAAACGGCGCGAACAATATCAGGTGCGACATGAGACAGAGCGCGGTCATTCAGCGGAACTGGCAGTCACTGATCAAGCCGGAAAAACTCGAAGTCGAGCCGGGCGCCGATCCCGCGCGCGTGGCCACGATCATCGCCGAGCCTCTGGAACGCGGCTTCGGCATGA
>JAYWAX010000129.1:0-2353 GCA_043782125.1 Acetobacteraceae bacterium
GTGCTGTCCCGTTACGACGTGCTGCTGACCGCGTCCGCGTTGTGTACCGCGCCGCGTTTCGACGCGTCGGTGGATGCGTTGTCTCTTGCCGCGCCGATGCAGACGATGCCGTTCAATCTGACCGGCCATCCCGCGATGAGCGTGCCGGCCGGGCTCGGCCTGGACGGATTGCCGGTGGGGGTGCAGATCGTCGGCCGGGCATTCGACGAAGCAACGGTATTCCGTGCCGCACGCGCGGTGGAAGTGCTCTCGGGGTGGGAAAGCGTGTCGTTACCGGTGTAACGATTATGCAACCTCCACGATTTCCAGCATTTCCCGGCTCGGCCCCTCGATCGCGAAGGCACGCGTGTCGCCAAGGGCGTGGGGTTCTTCCAGGAAGGTCACGCTTTCGCCGCGCAGCTTAGAAACCCAGGCGTCGAGGTTGGGAACCCCGAAGGCGATGCGGTCCTGAAGCTGGCCGCGCGAGGGCACCAGTTTGTTGTCCCATTGGTTTCCGTACCATGTCAGAACGACATCGCCGAACACCACGCCCGCGCGGGGATCGCGGAACATGCCGCCCCGGGTTAACGACGGCCACGACCGGTCCGGCCCGCGCTTTATCTCGCGTTCCGGTGCATCGGCCGCCGGTGCGATATATCCCGGACGCAACTGGGCGTTCAGATGGGTTTGATACCAGTCCAGCGCCGCCAGCGGGTCTTCCTGCCACAGATGCACATGATCGAAACGTTCCGCCGGATAATCGCCGACATATTCGACCAGGGCGCCCTCGGGCCCTTCCATGTAAGCGAAGCCGCCCCCGCCGGCGGGCTGGATGTTGTTGCGTTTCGCGTCCTCGATTTGCGCGCGAGTCAGGCCGGGGGCGCCGCCCTTGGCTGCGGGCCAGGTGTCGCTGTTGATCCAGACATGGCCGCCCGCATCCGTCGTATACAGCGGCGTGAGTTTTACCTCTGGCCGGGTCTTGAATATTTCGATGCGGCCACGCACATCCGGTACATGCCAGCCAAAATGCCAGATCGCCGAGGGTGGGGACATCGCCGGTTGTTTGTCCACCTTATTGAACACGATCATGACGTTGTTCGGGCAGCGCAGGACGGCCATGCCGGCCCATTCCCCGGGGATGGATGTGGGGAACTGGCGCGCGTACCAGGCGATGGCAGCCGCCGGGTCGGCGGAATTCAGGCGCAGATGATGGAATGACGGTGGCAGCAGCATGGCTTCTGACTCCCTCAGTCGATGGCGCTGGTGGATTTCGCCCGTTCGCGCAATGCGAATTTCTGAATTTTCCCGGTCGAGGTTTTCGGCACGTCGCCGAACACGATCGCCTTGGGCACTTTGAACCCCGCCATGTGCTGACGGCAAAACGCCCGCAGTTCGTCTTCCGTGACCGTCGCGCCCGGCTTGAGTTCGACATAAGCGCGCGGCGTTTCCCCCCATTTCGGATCGGGCTGCGCCACCACCGCGGCGGTCATCACCGCGGGATGGCGATACAGCGCTTCCTCCACCTCGATCGACGAAATATTCTCGCCGCCGGAAATGATAATATCCTTGGAACGATCGCGGATTTTGACATACCCGTCTTCCTGGGTCACCGCGAGGTCGCCGGTGTGGAACCATCCGCCCTCGAAGGCTTTTTCCGTGGCCGCCGGATTTTTCAGGTAACCTTTCATGGCGATATTGCCGCGGAACATGATCTCGCCCATGGTTTCGCCATCCCAGGGCACTGGCTGCATCGTTTCCGGGTCAAGAACGATCAGCGCGTCCTGCAGCGGGGTCCGCACGCCCTGGCGGCCGTTGCGCTCGGCACGATCGCCGATCGGCATCGTCGCCCATGCCTCTTGCTTGCTGCACACCGATGCCGGACCGTAAACCTCTGTCAGGCCGTAGACATGTGTCAGTTCGATGCCAATTCGCTCGGTGCCCTCGATGATCGCCGCGGGCGGCGAGGCGCCGGCGACCTGACCGTGGATCTTGTGATCGATGCCTTGCAGCAACGCCTCGGGCGCGTTGACCAGCAGCGAATAAACAATCGGGGCGCCGCACATATGCGTGACTTTATTGTCGCGGATGGCATCCAGCGCGGCTTTCGCCTCGACCTGGCGCAGACACACGTTGACGCCCGCGCGTTCCGCCACCGTCCAGGGAAAGCACCAGCCGTTGCAATGGAACATCGGCAATGTCCAAAGATAGACGGCGTGATGCGGCATGCCCCAGTTGAGGATGTTGCTGATGGCGTTCAAATGCGCGCCGCGATGATGATAAACCACGCCTTTCGGATCGCCGGTCGTGCCCGACGTATAATTCAGCGCGATCGCGTCCCATTCGTTGCCGGGATTTTTCCAGGCGTATTCGGGAT
>JAYWAX010000130.1:0-2351 GCA_043782125.1 Acetobacteraceae bacterium
CCAGGTCTTCTTGCACGGCCAGGTCTTCTTGCACGGCCAGGTTTTCGTCCGGCTCCAAATCCACGCTGACCGACAAACGATGCGCGCCGCCGCCCAGAATGACGCCTTGCACCGGGCTGACATCGGCATAATCGCGGCCCCAGCCCAACAGCACATGCTCGTCGCGCACGACAATGCCATTGGTAGGGTCCAGGTCCACCCAGCCGCAATCCGGGCCCAACCAGGCGCCAACCCAGGCGTGCGACTGGTCGGCGCCCTGACGCCGCGGCTGACCCGGCGGCGGACGCGTCCGAATATACCCCGAATTATACCGCGCGGGCAGGCCAAGCCCGCGCAACGCGCTGACCATCGCGTGCGAAAAATCCTGACAAACGCCTTCCCGCCGCGCCATCGTCTGCGTAACCGGGGTGGACACGCTCGTCACGCCCGCGCGGAATTTGAACTCCTTGAAGATACGCCGGTTGAGGTCCGTCAACCCCTCCAACACCGGACGGCCCGGCGGAAACGACACCGCAGCATAATCCCGCGCCTCGGGAATGGCGGGCGCCAGGGTGCTGTCGAAGCGGAATTCCGCCGCCCCGCCGGCCTCTGCCCCGCGCGCCGCCGCCACCACCGCCTCCCAGGGCAACGTGTTTTCGGGCGGCGCCGGATACGACACCTCCACAACCGATTCGGCGGTGACAGAGAAGCCCGCATGCGGCCGGTCGAGGAACAGCCAGGTCACGACGTTGCCGAAATGATCCCTGGCGTCGCGCCGCCGTGCGCCGGACGGTTCGGCGTCGATCCGTTCCGACAAAATCCGTTGCCACGGCATGGGTCTTGGCCGCAAATGCAGCATGTGCGCGGCCAGATCGACCGGGCTGCCGTAAGCATAACGGCTGATATGCGTGACGCGATATTTCATGCCGCCCCCGACAGTCCGGCGGTGTCGCTGTCGGTGTTCAGGCTGCGCGCGACCGGCAGCAAAGTGAAATACCGCCGCGACACCCGCTCGGCAATCGAGCCAACCAGGGCCTCGATCTCGTGCAGACCGGCGGTCAACCGCGCCGCCGCGGCCATCTGGTTCGGCGCGCGGGCAACGGCGGCGACGATTTCGCGCGCGTCCCGCAGCGCCCGGTCCACGGCGATCAACAGCGAATCCCCTTCTTCCGTCAGTTGCCGCAGCAAATCCCGCATCGCCAGCAACTGGAACGCCAGTCCCCGCGGATTGCCCTCGTCCGCCAGTATCAGATCCAACGCGGGCGCCGCCTGCATCACCGCGAGGTACCGGGCGCGATAGGTGATGACCGAATCCCGCAACTCCAGCGCCAGTTGCAACCCCGCTTCCACCCGTCCCGGCTGCACCGCGCCAGGCGGTTGTTCCAGCAGACAGCCAAGCTGCTCCAGGATCGCATGCGCGCGTTCCACCCGGCGGCCGAAATCGAAGAACAAACGCCCGCCACCGCGCACCATGTTTTCCGCCGCCAGACCGGCGATGGCGGCGGAGAATTGCAGAATATCGGTGGTCAAAACCGAGGCGTGCTCCACCGCGCGCGGATCGGAATCCGCCGGCAGCCGCCGCATCGCCTCCGTCAGCGTATGCAACGACCGCGTCAGGATCGTATGCACCTCGCCGGTCAGACGGTCGCGCAACTGCGCCGCGAGGCTGGCGACGCGGCCGAGTTGCCGGCGCATCGCGCCATCCGCCCGGAACACGCCAAGCACCGCGCCGTTGCGCGACGCCGTACCGTGATCGAACGTATCCTCCGCCCGCAACATGCCGGCGGCATGCAGACAGGCGCTGAGCAACTCGATGTCGGCTCGTTCATGCGGCGTGGCGGACGGACGGGTCACGCGCGGGATCAGGGCCCGCCGCAACCGCGCGGCCTCCTCCAACCGTTCCAGATTGCGCCCCATCCAATAGAAATTATCCGCCACCCTACTGGGCAGATCGCCCGCAGTGCGCCGGATGGGCATCGGGCGCGCGTCGAGTGCGGGCACGAACCGGGCGATCGCGGCTTCGTCGGGCAGCACCCAGACATCCTTCGACACGGCATCTCGCGGCAGGCGTCCGGCGATCGCGTCCTCGTCCGACAAGGCACGGGCCAGACCGCCCGGCAGGGCGCGCCAGGCGGTGCCGTCATGGGCCAGGAACATGCGCAGCACGACCGGACGCGCCTCCAGCCCCTCCGGCGTGGCGCAGGGCGCGACAGAGGGCGCGGGCGCCATGAACGCCGCCCAATCGGCGGGTTTGGCCATCACCCGCGCCGCGAATTCCGCGCGCTTTTCCGCCGTCATGTGCATGGGCACCACCGGCACCGAGGCGCCATCGGTGGCGTGGCGGATCACCCACCCCTCCAGGTCGCGCATCA
>JAYWAX010000131.1:0-2348 GCA_043782125.1 Acetobacteraceae bacterium
GGGTGTTTTCTTTTATAGGGTTGAATGCAGGCTTGACACAGAAAGAAGGTGTGTATAAACATGTCCATCAGCAGCCGGGAGATCATTCGCCTGCTTCAGTTGGCCGGTTGGGTGAACATCGAAACACGCGGCAGCCACTGTCAGTTCGTTCATCCAAAACGGCCCAGACGGGTCACGGTGCCGCATCCGAAGCGGGATTTGCCGATCGGCACGCTACGGAGCATCGAAAAACAGTCCGGCGTTATTCTGAGGGTTCCACAATGACCAGTTACATCGTGCTTTTGTTCAAGGACCCCAACAGCGATTACGGGGTCGCGTTTCCGGATTTTCCCGGATGCGTCACGGCCGGCGAATCCCAGGACGAAGCCCGCAAGCTCGCCGCCGAGGTTTTGGCGTTTCACGTCGAAGGCATGCGCGCGGCCGGCGAGGCGGTCCCGGCCCCCAGTACGATGGACGATATCATGGCCGACCCTGACAACCGGTCCGGGTTCGGGTTCCTGGTCGATGTCCCGGACCCTCCTGGGCGTGCGCTGCGGATCAACATAACACTGCCGGAAGACCTGATCGCGGCGATCGACAAATCCTCCAGGAACCGGTCGCGCTTCCTGGCCGAAGCGGCGCGAGAGCGGCTGGCGCGGATCAAAGCCGGGGTCTGAACCGGGGGAAACACGGGGGCGCCGGTTTTTTGCTCCCCAGGCCCCTGCCCTGGACGGCCCGCCGTTTCCGCGCCATCGTTTCACCGTCCGGAATAAACAGGGAGCACGCCCATGCGCAGCGCCGTCATCGTATCCACCGCCCGCACGCCGATCGGGCGCGCCTATCGCGGGGCCTTCAACGACACGCAGTCTCAGGCGTTGGGCGGGCATGCCATTGCCGAGGCGGTGAAGCGCGCCGGTGTCGCGCCCGGCGAGATCGACGACGTCATCATGGGCGCGGCGTTGCAGCAGGGGTCGCAGGGATCGAACCTCGCGCGGCAGGCGGCGTTGCGGGCGGGGTTGCCGACCAGTGTCGCGGGGATGTCGGTGGACCGGCAATGCGCGTCGGGGATGATGGCGATCGCCACGGCGGCGAAGCAGATTCTCCATGACGACATGCAGATCGTTGTCGGGGGCGGGCTGGAGTCGGTTTCATTGGTCCAGACCAAGGAAATGAACCTCAGCCGGGCGCAGGACCCGCATCTGATGACGCATACGCCCGGCATTTACATGTCGATGCTGGAAACGGCGGAGCTGGTGGCGGCGCGGTACAATGTCTCGCGGGAGGCGCAGGACGAATACGCGCTGCGCTCGCAACTTCGGACGGCAGCGGCGCAGCAGGCGGGGGCGTTCGATACGGAAATCGCGCCGATGACCTCGGTCATGTTGGTCCAGGACCGTAACACCGGGGAGATTTCGAAGAAGTCCGTTACGCTGTCGAAGGATGAGGGCAACCGTCCGGAAACAAACCTGGAAGGCCTGTCCTCGCTGAAGCCGGTGTTCAAGGACGGACAGCAGGTAAAAGAGGGGCGATTCATTACGGCGGGCAATGCCTCGCAATTATCGGACGGCGCTTCGGCGGCGGTGCTGATGGAGGAAGCGGAGGCGTCTCGGCGCGGGCTGCATCCTTTGGGCATTTACCGCGGTATGGCGGTGGCAGGCTGCGATCCGGATGAAATGGGGATCGGCCCGGTCTTCGCGGTGCCGAAATTGTTGCAAAAGCACGGGCTGAAAATCGATGACATCGATCTGTGGGAACTGAATGAGGCATTTGCCTGTCAGGTCCTGTATTGCCGCGACCGGCTGGGGATTCCGCATGACCGTTTGAACGTGAATGGCGGGGCGATTTCGATCGGACACCCTTACGGAATGTCGGGCGCACGGATGGTCGGGCACGCGATGATCGAGGGCAAGCGGCGCGGCGCGAAGCTGGTCGTGGTGACAATGTGCGTGGGTGGCGGGATGGGCGCCGCGGGATTGTTCGAGGTGGCGTAAAGGGGTACGGGTTTTCGGTCCATTTTGACCCTGACGCGTCAGGATGGACTGGAACCCGGCCTCGGCACGAATTTTCGGGTTTTCCAGACCAGATGGCGCGACCTGAGACCGCGGAAGGCGGCCCGCAATAAGGATGCGTTGTTGGGCGGTGGAATGGCACGTGTACTTTTCATGATTCAAGAATTAGGCAACGCCCCCTCGTAACATGAGAATTTTTCATCGCATAAATCAGGTACGAGATACCTCGAAAACGGATATTTTCGCGAGTTGTTCAAAATGACAGGACACAAAGTCTGCTGAGTGTTTCCGACCCGCTCGCAACGGAACAGAGACATCCTGTCAAAACGGGTGACGCGGCCCAATAGGCCCTTCTGCGGG
>JAYWAX010000132.1:0-2347 GCA_043782125.1 Acetobacteraceae bacterium
GTCAATCCACCGGCATCGTGAGAGGCGGGCCAGTCGCTGGAAACCGTCCGCCATGCCCTCGTCGTGATGGCCCGACTCGATCGGGCCACCGGGCGTGGCACGAGATCGCGGGAAAAGGGACGCCTCGTCGGCGAAGGCGCCCATGAGCCGGACCGGCGCCCTCACGTGGGAAGCTGCGCGATCTTTGAGATCTGCGTGCCATATGGTAACGCGAAACAGCCACGCACGCCGCGCATAAGGGGACGATCGTGAAAGCCGGTCTTTTCGTTACTCTCGAAACCGAACTCCGTTTCGACGTTTCCGAACATCTGCGCGACATCTCCGCACAGGTGCTTGCCGCGCGCGATGCGGGCTTCGACTCGCTGTGGTTCCCGCGGCATTTCGTCACGGGACCCAGCATGCGGCAATTCGCGGCCTCCCCGATCATGGGGTATCTCGCGGGCATTTCCGGCGGCATGCGGATGGGCACGGCGGTGCTGCTTTTGCCGATGCTGAACCCGGTGTTGCTGGCCGAGGAAGCCGCCACTCTGGACCATCTCACGGACGGACGTTTCGTGTTGGGCGTCGGCCTCGGCTACCGCGACCACGAATTCGCGGCGATGGGGATCGAGCGGAAATCGCGCGTTCCGCGGTTCCGCGAGTATGTCCAGGCGATGCGGCTCATGTTCACCCAGGAGCACGTCACCTTTCATGGGAAATACGTGAAACTCGACGATGTCGGCATCAGCCCGCGGCCGAAAAACCGGCGGGTGTCCCGATCTGGATCGGCGGCACCGTGCCTGACGCCGTCCGCCGCGCCGCCGAGCTGGGCGATTCCTGGCAAGGCGCGGGTGCCATGAGCATGGACGAAATGAAGCGCTGGTGGGGCGTATTTCACGACGCGCGCGTCGAATACGGCAAATCTCTGGATTATCCGCGACAGGTTTCCCGGGAATGCTTCCGCGGCCCCGGTATGAACGCGGCGCTGGAAATGGCGGCGGGTCCGATTTCGGCGAAATATACGCGTTACGCCGATCACGGCTTCGGCGGCTTCGAAGGCGGGACCGATGGTTTTCGCCAATTCGCGCAAGACCGCTTCGTGATCGGCGACGAGGCCTATGTGCGCGACGAGTTGCAACGATATCGAGACGAACTCGGCGCGACAGAGTTCCGCTTCCGCATGAACTGGCCGGGATTGCCCGAACAAGAAGTGCTCGCGAGCATCGCGCGGGTCGGGCGGATCGTCACTGGGCTTTGAGGGCCAGAGGCATCCTTTCGCGCGCTTTCCCGGTGTCTGGGTCCGCTTTGGCCCGGAGGACGCGGAGGTTGGGAGGACGCGGAGATTTTGCCCTTCGGGCGGGGGTTGGCGCTTGGATGCGATAGTAAACAGATTCCCGGATCTTCCGGTCGCCGACGCGTTCCCGGCCCTGTCCGCCGCCCTCGACATGGGCCAGGCGGCCGTCCTCGTCGCGCCCCCCGGCGCCGGGAAAACCACGCTCGTGCCGTTGCGCTTGCTGTCCGCCCCGTGGCGCGGCGACGGCAAAATTCTCATGCTGGAACCCCGCCGCCTCGCCACCCGCGCCGCCGCCACCCGCATCGCTCAGTTGCTTGGCGAGCCCTTGGGCCATACCGCCGGTTTCCGCACGCGGCTTGAATCCGCTACCTCTCCGGCCACACGTATCGAGGTCGTCACCGAAGGCTTGCTGGTGCGACGCCTGCAATCCGACCCTGGCCTGGACGGCGTCGCGGCGGTTATCCTGGACGAGGTCCACGAACGCTCCCTCGAATCCGACCTCGCGCTGGCGTTGTGCCTGGACCTGCGGAAAATGCTGCGGCCCGAGTTGCGGCTGATCGCGATGTCCGCAACGGCCGATGGCGCTCGCCTCGCCGGGTTGATGGACGCCGTGGTCATCGAGAGTAAGGGACGCATGTTCCCGGTCGAGGTCCAGCACGCCAAAACCGACATCGCGGTCCCCCGCGAACTGCCCGACGCCATGGCCCGCGCCATCCGCGCCGCGTTGGCCGCGCATGAGGGCGATATTTTGGCTTTTTTGCCAGGCATGGCCGAAATTCGCCGCACCGAAACCGCGTTGACCGGCTGCGGCGCGCTCGTCCTGCCGCTCCACGGCGAACTCCCGCCGGTGGAGCAGGACCGCGCTTTGTGCCAGGCCGATACGCGCCGCGTCGTGCTGGCGACCTCGATTGCGGAAACGTCGCTGACCGTCCCCGGCGTGCGCATCGTCGTGGATGGCGGCTGGCGGCGCGTGCCGCGGCTCGATCCGTCCACGGGTCTTACGCGCCTCGCCACCGTCCGCGTCTCCCGCGCCGCCGCCGATCAGCGGGCGGGCCGCTCCGGACGCGAGGCACC
>JAYWAX010000133.1:0-2347 GCA_043782125.1 Acetobacteraceae bacterium
GTCGCTTTGTTCAACCGCGTGCCGTCCAGGGCCATTCGGGCCATGTCGCGCCGGCCTACCCCGCCCGGCGCGCCGCCGGACGGGGTGATGGTCATGCCATTGCGAGACCGGGTGCTGACATTGCCCGAACTGCCAACGATCAGGCCGATCTCGCCAAGCCGGTGGTAAAGCCGTAACGCGGTCACATCAAAATCACGCCTTTGCCGTCGGATTGTTTGTCGAACAGTTTATAGGCCTCACCTGCCTGATCGAGTTGCCAGCGATGCGTGAACAGCTTGTCCACATCGACCTTACGCTCCACGCAGAAGCGCGCGCATTCGGCCTGGATGATATTCGAAAATGTCCAGGACGCGACGAGGGTCATTTGGCGGCGCAACAAATGCGGGCTGACGTCGATTTTCACGTCGCCGCCTTCGCCGACGAAGCACATCGTGCCCCAGACTTTGGTGGAGCGGATGGCGTTCAACCGCGCTTCGGAATTGCTGGAGGTATCCAAAGACAGATCGGCATACCGCCCGCCCGTCAGTTCCTTGATCGCTTCCACGGGATCGTTGGAGCCGGGATTGACGACCTCGTCCGCGCCGAATTCTTTCGCGCGTTCCAGACGTTGCGGATTAATATCCAACGCGATCACCCGCGCGCCCATGGCCTTGGCGAATTGCGTGCCCGCGAGTCCCACCGGGCCCTGACCGAAAATCGCGATGGTGTCGCGCCCCGAGATATTCATGCGGCGCAGCGCGCCATAAGCGGTGCCAGAGCCGCAGGCGATCGCCGCGCCCGCTGAAAAGCTAAGTTCTTCCGGCAGCGGCACCATCGTGTTGGCGGGAACCAGCAGATATTTCGCGTGGCCGCCGTGGGAATTGGAGCCGTACACTTTCACCGGCACTTTCTGGCACAATTGTTGCCATCCGGACCGGCAATGATCGCATTGCGTGCAACCCTGGTAATGATGCACCATTACGCGCTGGCCGATTTTCGCCTCACTGGGTGTCACGCCGGGACCGACGGCGGCGACGATGCCGCAGGGTTCGTGCCCAGCGATGGTCGGGCCGGAACTGGCGGGAAGTCCGGTGGACGGGCCGCCGGCCTTGGGGCGGCGATATTGGTGCAGGTCCGACCCGCACATCCCCGAGGCTTTCATTTCCACCACGACCTCGCCCGGACCCGGGGTGGGGTCGGGGAAGTTCATGATTTCCAGATCTCTCTCGCCATGAAAAACGACGCCGCGCATGGTTTCCTCCTGTTCGCAAGCCTGGGCAGACTTTGCCACGGATCGCGCCGGTTGACTAACCCGCGCACAGGGCTCACGGATTCGTCCAGACGCGTTCCGGAGGGCGGCCGCCATGGCGATAGAATTCACCCCGTTGCATCCCACGATCGGTGCCGAGTGCACCGGTGTCGATATAAGCCGCCCCCTGACACCGGAGGCGGCGGCGGCGATCGACGCGGGCATGGACACTTACGCGGTGCTGGTGTTCCGCCAGGGCACGCCTTTGACGACGGCGGAGCAGATCGCCTTCACCCGCAATTTTGGCGAGTTGGAGGCGCCATACACGCAGATTCAGGCGGCCGAGGGGACGCGATGGGACAATCCGGCGCTGTCGGATATTTCCAATATTTCGCCGGCGGGCGGGTTACTCGGGCGCGACGACCGCAAGCGGTTGTCCGGGCTTGGCAACCAGCTCTGGCACAGCGACAGCAGTTATAAAGCGATTCCCGCGCGATATTCGTTGCTGTGCGCGCATGTGCTGCCGCCCGAAGGCGGGGACACGCAATTCGCCGCCATGCACGCGGCTTACGACACGCTGGACGCGAAAACGAAAGCGCTGATTGCGGACCTGGTGTGCGAACACAGCCGCATTTTTTCTAAAGGCGCGCTTGGCATCGCGTTCACCGAGGCAGAGCTTCGCGCCTTCGCTCCGGTGCGTCAGCGGCTGGTGCGGGTGCATCCGAAGACCGGCCGGAAATCGCTTTTTCTCTCTTCGCACGCCGGCCGGATCGAGGGTTGGCCGATCCCCGAAGCACAAATCCTTCTGCGCGAACTGACCGAGCACGCGACGCAGCGCGAATTCGTTCACGCGCATCGCTGGCGCATCGGCGATCTGGCGATGTGGGACAATCGAACGACCATGCATCGCGCGCGGCAATACGACGACCGAGTTTATCCGCGCGATCTGCGCCGCACCACCGTTAGCGACGGTGTCATGACAATCGAACAACACAAAGCTCAGGCTGCCTGAGGGGGAACGGAACATGGCCGGAACATTCGGACGTTACGAGGAACTGCCTTTGGACAAAATGTCCGGGGAACAGCGGGCGGGTTACGATTATCTGGTGGAGGGACGGG
>JAYWAX010000134.1:0-2345 GCA_043782125.1 Acetobacteraceae bacterium
CTCTATAGGAACCTATGAAAAGTGCCCGGTTCCTCTTAGAAGGCTGTTGCTCTATCCACCTGAGCTAAGGGCGCCCGTCCCGAACCCCTACCATAAGCCATCCCCCCGCGTCATCCTCCCGCGGCCCCCAGCAGCGTTTGCCGCCAGAACCGGATCATGTCCGCGCGAAACACCTCAGCCTGGCCGGGCAGACTTCCGATCGTCGCGCCCCGCACGCCGTACCCGGCTTTCATCCCGTAAATCATGATATCCCGGTCCGTCAGCCTCGCATCCGCCACCCCGTCCACCGGATGCATGAACGCCCCATCGTCCGCCAGGTACCCCGTCGGCGCGCCCGGCGCCACCGACGCATCGGGAATCATTTCCACCGCCGTCCCCCGGTCGAAGCTATGCGCCGCCCCCGCCACGATCCGGGCAGAGGCCGCCCCGCCGCGCAGCCGGATCGCCTGCACATACCCCTGCGTTTGCTGCGCCAGGCACCACCCATCCCGGTCGCCGGCGATCGCCCGCACGGCGGTATCGCCCACATCCGGGTCCAGGAACTGATGCCCGCACCACGGGTACCCCGCGTAAACCGCCTTCAACCTCGGCCCGCCCGCCAAAACCGGATCGGCGAGACGCCGCATCGCCGCGGTCATGACGGCGGACCCGCCCCGGCTATGCCCCTGCGCGCCCACCCGGGACCGGTCGATCTCCGCCCGTCCGGCCAGCGCGGCCAGCGCGGCCAGCACGTCGTACGCACTCGCCGCAAAGGAATATTGCACCTGATTGGCGACGGTCGAGGTCACCCCGCGCGCCCCAAACGGATCGATGACGAGCGCGGCGATCCCCAGCCCGGTCAAAGTCTCCGCGTGAGTCAAATGCGACGGCGCGACTCCCAGACTGCCAGGGACGACAATGACCGCAGGTATTGGGCCGGCCGCGCCCGGGGGCAGGAACAATTGGCCGTCGATCGCGGTGCGCGCCATCGCGCCGGGATCGGACATCGCCTGATGGTAATTGACGGGATTGGCCGTCGGGATCGTGATTTGGATGCCGGTCACGCCGTTGGCGAAGACGATCGCACGGTCGCGGAAACGGGAAGAAGCAGCGCCGCCCATGGGTCTGTCCCTGTGCTGGATTGCCCCCGCCATACCACCGCCGCCCCCCATGGTCCACGCGCGCGATCCGAGGCACTCTCGGGATCATGACGTTGAAAAACCCACCCCCTGTTCGTTTCGGCATCTGGGCTTTGGTCCACGGCAGCCGCGCCGCTCTGCAAGACCCGGACGAGCCCTACGATGCCTCCTGGGATCGCAACCGCGACCTGATCCTGCAAGCCGAGTCGCTCGGTTTCGACAGCACCCTGATCGCGCAGCACACGATCAATCCGCATCATGCGCCGCAGGATCAATTGGAAGCCTGGACCGCCGCCGCGGCCATCGCCGCGCTGACCCATCGGATCGAAATCATCGCGGCGATCAAGCCCTACCTCTATCACCCCGTCGTGCTGGCGAAGCTGGCGTTGGGCGTGGAACACATCAGTCATGGCCGGTTCGCCATCAACCTGGTCAACGCGTGGAACCGGCCAGAGCTGGAAAAAGCCGGGATCGGGTTCCCCGACCACGACGACCGTTACACTTATGGCCGCGAATGGCTGTCGGTCGTCGAACCGCTGATGCGCGGCGAAACGCTCAATCATACCGGCGCCAACTTCCACGTGACCGATTACATGCTGCGGCCCGCCGATCCCTGGCGCCCGCGCCCGCGCATTTACGTCGGCGGCGAGTCCGAACCCGCCCGCGCCCTCGTCGCGGACATGGGCGATGTCTGGTTCATCAACGGTCAACCGCTGCAAGATGTCGCGGCGCTGATCGCGGACGTTTCGTCTCGCCCGCGCCCGGGGCCGGATTTGCGGTTCGGTCTGTCCGCGTTCGTTATCGCGCGGCCAACGGAACAAGAGGCGCAAGCCAATCTCGAACATCTGTTCGTGCTGGCGGCGAAAGACGCGGATATTCGCGCGGTGCAGCGCGCCAACACCGATGCGGCCTCCGTCATGGCGGCGACGCTGCGCAAAATGCCGCGCGTGGGCAGCAATGGCGGCACCGGCGCGGGCCTGGTTGGCAGTTACGACCAGGTCGCGGAACGGATCGCCGCGTTCAATCGCGCGGGTATCGAAACGTTCATGCTGCAATACCAGCCCTTCGAGTCAGAGATGCGCCGTTTCGCTACGGAAATCATACCGCGCGTGAAACGCCTGACGGGTTAAGGCGACGCACAATAATAACCGAGCCGTCTGCCGGACACACAGCTGCTGTTGCCGTCATGGTCCGCGAAGGCGGACCATCCATGGCTTGCGGTGCCGG
>JAYWAX010000135.1:0-17708 GCA_043782125.1 Acetobacteraceae bacterium
GCGGCGCGGATCGCGCTCAGCGACGGGCAACTGGACACCGCCGGCGACGAGCTGGACCGCGCGTTGGATCTACACCCGGACCACCCCGGCCTGCGAAAATGCCGCGCAGGGTTGCGCCGCCAATTGGGGAACCTGGAAGGTGCGACGCGCGACGCGGCCGAAGCCGTGATCGGCGACAATCGCGATCCGACCGCCAAGGCCCTTCTGGGCGATCTGCTCACCGATATCGGACGCCCCATCGACGCCGTCGCCTGTCTGAGCGAGGCGGTCGCCGCAATGCCCGCCGACGTGTCTTACCGCGAAGCTCTCGCGCGCGCCTGGACGGCCGCGGGCGATATGGATACCGCCTTGGCGATACTTCAGGACGGTATCCCGATCGTACCCGGCGCGGCGTCTTTGCGAAACGCCAGTATTCTGCTGTGCATCCGCCGCAGGGACTTTGCCCGCGCGATCGGAATGGCGGAGCTAAGCCGCCGCGACGGCGCCGCCGACGCGACGACGTTCGGCCTTCAAGGCCACGCTCTGTCCAGCGACGGCCGCCACGCCGAGGCCGCCGAGGCCTATGGCGAGGCCCTGAAACTGGCCCCCGGCGACGCCTATGTCCGCCACCTCGTGGCCGCCGCGGGGATCGCGTCCGGCGCGCCCAGAGCGCCCGACGACTACGTGCGCGCGCTCTTCGACGGCTATGCGGATCGTTTCGAGTCCCATCTCGTTTCTCTCGGTTATCGTATCCCGGGACTTGTACGAAATCATATCGAGATTTTCGCGGGTGAAACGGACATTGGCCCCGTGCTCGATCTGGGCTGCGGCACCGGGTTAATTGCGCTGGCGGTGTCGGACCTGGACATCGGACCCTTCACCGGTATCGATCTGTCGCCGCGCATGCTGGATGAAGCACAGTCGAAAGGGCTTTACGCGGAATTGCGGGAAGCGCAGTTGCCGGCCGCGCTGCGCGAAGACACCGCGCGCTGGAAACTGATCGTGGCCGCTGACCTGCTTTGCTACTTCGGCGCTGTGGAAGACATGCTGGACGCCGTGCGCGCCCGCCTGGCCGATGGCGGACGCTTTATCCTGTCGGTGGAAGAACTCCTGCCCAACCACAGCGGCGAATTCAACGGCAACGGCCAATGGGCCCTTGGCCGGCAGGGGCGTTATGCGCACAGCGCGGCCTACCTTCGCACCGCCGCCGACACCGCGGGGTTCAACTGCCTGTCCCTGGAACGCGAAGTCCTGCGTTACGAAGCCGGCGGACCCGTCGCTGGCCTGATCGCGGTGCTGGAGCGTCCCCGTTCCGATGCCTGATGGCGATTGGATGGCTGCCGGGACCGCGATCCCGCCAGCCATCGCCCTTAATCGCGCGCTCGATCTGGCGCGCACCGGGGACATCGTTCTGGCCCGAGACATCATGCGCCGCCTTGCTGCACGATACCCCGAATGGGACGAACCGCCGCTGCGCCTGGCGCAGAGCCTGCGAGCCCAGGGGAATCTGCCGGGGGCGGTGGAGGCGTTTCGGGCCGCGCTGGCCGTAAATCCGAACCGCGAACAAGCCCTCCTCGCGCTTGGCGCGTCGTTGCTGGAACTGCGACGGCCGGAAGAAGCGCAGGCGCCGCTGCTGCGTTATTGCGGCATGACCCAGAGTAATGTGGACGCCTGGACCACCCTTGGCCGCTCTTTCCTCGACGCCGGCGATCCCGCTGCCGCCTTGGGCGCTTTTGCCCATGCACAACGTCTGACCCCCAGAGACGTCGGCCTCGCGCATCTTCTTGCCGACGCCGCGATTGCCGCCGGGCGCGGCACGCCGGAGGCGGTGCGGCTGGAGGCGCTGAGCACCCGCGACCCCCTGAATCCCGTTCCGCATGTCGCGCGCGGTCTGATCCTCGACCGGCTTGGCCTGCTCGACCCGGCGATTGACGCGTTGGAGGTCGCGGTGGCCCTTGCGCCCGCCGCGACCGAACCCATCCGCGTGCTGGCGGGCATCCTCAGCCGCACCAGCCGCGCTCGCGCGGCGGAGGAGGCACTGCGAAAGGCGCGGGCGCGCGATCCGGACGATCCACGGTTGATGAACGATCACGCCGCGGTGTTGATGCGGCTGCACCGGCATGCCGAAGCGCGCGACCTGCTTGCCACCTTGTCGCGCGACCATGGCCCGCAAGCCGCCGTGCTGTGCAACCTCGCCAACGCGACGGCTTGCGCCGGCTTGCAGGACGAGGCCGTCGAACTGGCCCGGGCCGCGATCGCTTTGGAACCAGCAGCGGTGTTACCCCGGCGCGCCCTGGCCAACACAATGCCTTACCAGGACGGCGTGACGGGTGCGTCGCTGTTGAACGTGGCGAAGGCCTGCGCTGACATTCTGCCGCGTGGAGATTTGCCGCCATTGGTCCGCCCGGCCCAGATCGACCGGAAACTGACGGTGGGATTGCTATCGGGAACCCTGCGCACGCACCCCGTGGGATGGTTGACCGTCGCCGGGTTCGAGCACCTTGACCCCGCGGCGTTCGACATTGTCTGCCTGTCACGCGCGCCAGAGCCGGGCGATCCCATCGCCTGGCGGTTCCATACCCGGGCGCGGTCCTGGGAAAATGTCTCCGCGCTCAGCGACGAGGCCCTTGCCAGACATGCCCGCTCGCTGAATCTCGACATTCTCGTCGATCTGGGCGGGCACGGCGACGCTGCGCGCATGACCGCCTGCGCGCAGCGTCTCGCCCCGGTCCAGATCAAATGGGTGGGGATGCAGAACCATTCCACGGGTCTTGCGGAGATGGACTGGTTTCTGACGGACCGTTGGGAAACGCCGCCCGCGCTGGAGGGTTTTTACTCCGAACGCATGTTGCGGATGCCAGATGGTTACGTCTGTTACAGCCCACCGGCCCATGCGCCGGATGTCGCACCCGCGCCGGTGCTTCGGAATGGCCATGCGACGTTCGGATGTTTTAACAACATCGCCAAGATCGTGCCCCGCGCGATCGCCGCCTGGTCGAAGATATTGCGCGCGGTCCCCGGTTCGCGGCTGATTCTGAAGACACATCAGCTTGGCGACGCGCCGACGGCACGGCGTTTCCGAGAACAGTTTGCCGGCCTCGGGATCGACCCGGCGCGGATTGAAACGCGCGGTTCCTCACCGCACCGGGCCTTCCTCGCCAGCTATAACGATGTCGATATCGTGCTCGACCCGTTCCCTTATTGCGGCGGGCTGACGACGTGCGAGGCGTTGTGGATGGGGGTGCCGACCGTCACGCTGCCGGGCGAAATTTTCGCGTCCCGGCACTCCGCGAGCCATTTGAGCAATGCCGGTTACGCCGATTGGGTCGCGCGGGACCTTGACGATTACATCGCGATCGCCGTGGCGCGGTCCAGGGACATTGGGCGGCTGGCGCGCGAGCGGGGGGAGATGCGGAGCCGGGTCAGGGCCAGTCCGTTATGCGACGCGCCGCGCTTTGGACGCGCTTTGGGCGCGGCGTTCCAACACGCCTGGGAAGCGGGATAACGGGCCAATCGGCGCGCGAAGTCCCGGGGACCTCCGGTTTATCGCCCGCCACGGGCCAGACATGGCGAAAATAGCCGGACCATCCAACCCCGGATGGTCCGGCGCGACCGTGTTCCCGGCCTTTATTCCGCGGCCTCCGCCCCAACCTGAGCCAGCTTCGAAATCGCGACACCTTTGCCCACGCCCGCGCGTTCTTTGTACGGGGTGGTGTCGATATCGTCCAAAACAATCGTCCCATCCAGGACGCTCTGCTTCCAGGCCTGATGTTCCGGTTCGTGGCCAGCGAATTCCGGCATCACTTCTTTTGCGAATAATTCCAGGCTTTCGCAAATATGCTCGTGCGTGTTATTGCCCGCCTGGTTCAGCAGAATGATCTGATCGACATGCGACGCCTCGAACCGGCGGAGCTTCCGCCGGATGGTCTCCGGGGACCCAATCAGCCCACCCGTCAGCGCCTGATGCGCGAGTTCCGGATTTGCCTTTTTCCATTTATTATATTCGTCCCACAGGTTCACCGACCCAGGCGGCGGACGCTCGCGGTTCCGGGATCCGCTGTACCAGGCCAGAGAGAACTGGAAGAAGGTCACGACATCGGCGCGGCGGCGGGCTTCTTCGTCCGTTTCCGCGCACATGAAATAGCTGACCATCGCGATGTTGCAGTTGGTTTGATAATTCGTCAGCTTTTCCTGGCGTCTTGTGAAACTGTTATAGTACGCATGCACCCAGGCATGCGCCATTTCCGCGCTCAGGAACTGGAACCCGAGGGCGCCGATGCCGCGGCGGCCAGCCATCTCGATGGTTTCGAGTTGCGAGCACGCGACCCACATCGGCGGATGCGGTTTCTGCAGCGGCTTCGGCAGCACGTTGCGCATTGGGAACTTGAAGTATTCCCCGTCGTATTCGCAACCACCGTCCGCGAACATTGGAATGAGGCAGCGCACCGCGTCGTCCCACACTTCGCGCTTGTTTTCCATCTCGCGGCCGAAAGGCGCGAGTTCCGTGATGCTGCCGCCCTCGCCCATACCGAATTCGACGCGGCCGTTGCTGATCAAATCCAGGCAGGCGACCTTCTCCGCGACGCGGGCGGGATGGTTGGTGGTTAACTGGATGATACCGTGACCCAGACGAATGTTCTTGGTGCGCTGGCTGGCGGCGGCGAGGAAGACCTCGGGCTGCGGCGAATGGGAGTATTCCTCGAGGAAATGATGTTCGACTTCCCAGGCGTAATGGTAACCAAGCCTATCGGCCAGTTCGACCTGCTTCAGCGCGTTTTGATAGAGATCGCGTTCGGTGAATTGCTCCCATGGCCGGGGACATTGCAATTCGTAAAAGATACCAAACTTCATTTATTCCCTCCTGTTGGCGGTTGCCCAAAGCTTCCCACGTTCAGAGAACGGGGGCAATCTGCGGGGCGAAGCAGGACGGCGTCATGAAAATCGCGGCGCTGACGGCGTTGCCTTCGACCGGAATTCGTTGGAAAAGAGTCGCGCAGGAGGATTCCCATGACCGCTACGCGCCCATTCGACCCGGTTTTGTTCCACGCGGACGCCATCGCGCCCGACACTGTGGAATTGAACGCCAAAATGGTCGCGCTGCTGACCGGACAGCCGGAATGGTGGATCGCCGGTCCCAGCGCTTTCCGCAGTGCCCGCCGCCGGGGCGAAGGCCCGTTCCCCGCTCCCGTCATGTCGCCGCGCGCCCGGACCATCGTCATTCCGGGCAAGGACGGCAACGACATCCCTCTGCGCGTGATCGCGCCAGCCAATCCCCGTGGCATCTATTTGCATCTGCACGGCGGGGGCTGGGTTTTGGGCGGTGCCGACATGCAGGACCCGATGCTGGAACGGATCGCCGATAACACCGGACAGGCCGTCGTCAGCGTCGAATACCGCCTCGCGCCCGAGCACCCTTATCCCGCCGGTCCCGACGATTGCGAGGCCGCCGCCGCCTGGCTTGTCCAAAACGGCAAACAGGAATTCGGTACCGATTCGCTCACGGTTGGCGGCGAATCCGCCGGCGGACATCTGACCCTTGTCACCGTGCTGCGCATGCGCGATCGGTACGGCTACACCGGCTGGCGCGGTGCCAATGTCGTGTACTGTGCGTCCGATCTGAGCATGACGCCGAGTCAGCGGCAGTTCGGGGATGAGCGCCTGGTCCTCCGCACGATCGACATGCAACAGTTTTACAATGCCTTCCTGCCCACGGCGGTCGATCGCCGCATTCCCGACATCTCCCCGCTTTACGCGGACCTGAAAGGGCTCTGCCCAGCGTTGTTCAGCGTCGGCACACGGGATGCGCTGCTGGACGACACCTTGTTCATGCACGCGCGCTGGGTCGCCGCGGGCAATTCAGCCGAGTTGGCGATCTACCCCGGCGGCGCGCACGGCTTCACCCTCTTTCCCAACGATCTTTCGAAGGCAGCCACAGCGAAAATGGATGCCTTCCTCAATCGCGTTCTGGGCTGACAAAGGATTTTTCCCAATGGACTTCAAGATCGAACCTCAGCAGCGGGAGATGATCGCCACGGTCCGGGATCTCGCGCAAAACGAGTTCAAACCGAACGCTCACCGCTGGATGGATGGCACCTTTCCCTGGGAAAACATGAAGAAACTCGCCGCGATTGGCGTTCTCGGCATGTCGGTGCCCGAGGAATACGGCGGTCTCGGTCTGCCCATTCTCGATACTGCGCTGATCCTGGAGGAAATCGCCAAGGTCGATTACGTCACTGCGATGGCGGTGCTTGGCGAAGCCGGTGTCCAGACCCGCGTCATCTCCACCTACGCGCCCCCCTCCATCCGCGAGCGCATCCTACCGAAAGTCGTCAGCGGCGATTGCATCCTGGCGATCTGCATGACCGAGCCGCACGCCGGCACGGATGTCGCGAATTTCCGCACGAACACGCGCGTGCTGGAAGACCGCGTGATTTTGAAAGGCACGAAAACACTTATCAGCCGCGCCAAGGAAGCCGGCATGTTTGTCATCTTCACGCGCATCGACGGCAAACCGGGACGCGAAGGTATTGGCTGCGTGCTGCTGGAACCGGGCACGCCCGGCTTTGAGGTCACCGGCACGTACCACACCATGGGCGGCGAGAATCTCGCGGAAATTCAGTTCGACGACTGCGAACTTCCGCTGGAAAACCTCGTCATTAAAGAGGATGGTTTTCGCAAGCTCCTGTCCGCCTTCAACACCCAGCGGTGCCTGAACCCCTCGATCTCGCTCGGACTCGCCGAGGGCGCTTTCGACGAAGCGGTTAAATATGTGCGCGACCGGACGGTGTTTGGAAAGCCGATTTCGGACTTCCAGGGCATCCGGTGGAAACTCGCGGATATGTTCAAGGATATCGAAGCCGCGCGCGGTTTGCTTTACCGCGCCTGCCTGTCGGCCAACCCCTTCCCGGACCCGTTCCTGGCGGCCACCGCGAAAATATTCTGCAATGAAATGGCGATCCGTGTGACGTCGGAGGCGGTGCAGGTCCATGGCGGCTTCGGGTTCACCGACGAATATCCGGTTTCCCGCTTTTATCGCGGCGCGCGCTATGGCTCGTTGGGCGGCGGCGCGTCCGAAACACTGCGCGACCTGATCGGCAAGAAAATCGTCGGAGATTTCGACGCGGCGGATGGGATCATGGGCTTGGCGCCGTTCTGACGAACCCCTCCGTGGCCCGCGCGGGCCACGGAGGGAGTTCTATCAAATCGCGATATCTTTGATGGAGTTCGCTTTTCTCGTGCATTCCGCCATCAGGAACGACATATCCGTTCCCGTGGAAACATAGCGCGCGCCCATTTTCACGAATTTCGCCACCAGATCGTCGCGCGACGCCAGGCCGCCGACACCGATATGCTTGCCCGCCTTCCGGGCCGCCGCGATCGCCCGTTCGAACGCCGCGGCCAGCTTCGGGTGATCGTATTGCCCCTTGATCCCCAGCTCGCCGCACAGATCGTTGCTGCCGATCATCATCATATCGACACCCTCGACCGCGATGATTTCCTCTACGTTTTCCAGCGCGGCGGCGGTTTCCAGCATCAACACCAGCGACGTCGCGTCGTTCATCGCGTCCTGAGTCTGGACCAGCGGAAAATTTCGATACTGGTACTGCGATAAAGCGCCACCGGCGGAACGCTGACCGATCGGCGGAAACTTCACCATCTCGACAATTTCGCGCGCTTCGGCGGCGGAGCGAACATGCGGGGTAATAACCCCCATCGCGCCGCCATCCAGCACGCGGCAAATATAATCCGGCGTGTTCGCGGGCACCCGGACCAGAGGCGTGATGCCGATCTGTTGCGCCGCGATGCAAATCTGGCAGGTCGCATCCAGCGTCAGCGTGTTGTGCTCCATATCGACATAAAGCGTGTCGAAACCCGCCGTTTTCGCGATCTGCGCGATCTCGATGGTGCGCGCGAAACGCACCGTCATCGACGCGACGACCTCGCCTTTGGCGAGTTTTTCTTTCATGTGATTCCGCAGAATGCCGCGTAGTTCCGACATGGCCGTTTCCCTCCCGAGCCCGTTCAGGCTATCAGAGCCTCGCCTTACGCGCGGGAAGCCATGCCTGACAAGACCAACCCAACGCCGCTGCTGGATGTGCGGGGCGTCACATTGCAATACAAAACCCGGGACCACCTGGTCACGGCGACGTATCGTGTCGATTTTTCGGTCCGTGAGTCCGACCGGTTCATCCTTCTGGGCCCCTCCGGATGCGGCAAGTCCACGCTGCTAAAGGCCGTTGGCGGGTATATGGCCCCGACCGAAGGCGAGATCACCCTGAAGGGCAAACGAATCACCCGGCCCGGCCCCGACAGAATGATGGTGTTCCAGGAATTCGACCAATTGCTGCCATGGAAGACAGTCAGGCAAAACGTTGTCTTCGCGCTGGAGACCTCGGGCAAGCTGAAAGGCAAAGCCGCAGCCGAGAAAGCGATGCACTATATCGACAAAGTGCATCTGACACGCTTCGCCGACGCGTATCCTCACACGCTGTCCGGGGGCATGAAACAGCGCGTGGCGATCGCCCGTGGCATGGCCATGGAACCCGACATCCTGCTGATGGACGAACCCTTCGCCGCGTTGGACGCGCTGACACGGCGGCGCATGCAGGAAGAACTCCTCATGCTCTGGGAAGACACACGCTTCACCGTATTGTTCGTCACCCATTCGATCCCCGAGGCGGTCATTATCGGCAACCGCATCCTGCTGATGACCCCGCATCCCGGCCAGGTCAAAGCCGAACTGAACAGCATCGACCCCGTGGCCCATCCGGCCGAAGCCGCACTTCTGGAACAGCGCATCCACGATATGCTGTTCGCCGACCGCGTGGAGGAAGAACAACATGTCTGACCCCGCCCTTCGCCCGGAAATCCTCCGCGAGATCAGCGGCGAGGAAGATTTCGGCATTATCGAAAAAGAGCTGACGGCCTTCGAACGGCTCTACAATCAAGGTTGGATACGTAAAATCGGGCTCGTCGTCCTCCTGGCGTTGGTGTGGGAGATTTACGCCCGCCACCTCGACAATCCGTTGCTGGTGCCGACGCTCAGCGACACCGGCAAAGCCTGGTGGGAGGCGGTGGCGGCCGGCGTTCTTCCCGCGCGGATCTGGACGTCGTTGCAGGTTCTGGCGATTGGCTTTTCTGCCGGAGTCACGCTGGCTTTCATCCTGACCGTGCTGGCGATCACGACGCAGCTTGGCACCGATTTTCTCGAGTTGATGACGGCCATGCTCAATCCTCTCCCCGCCATCGCGCTCTTGCCCCTCGCGCTGATCTGGTTCGGGCTGGGCCTGGGCAGCCTGGTGTTCGTGCTGGTTCACTCGGTGCTTTGGGCGGTCGCGCTGAACACCCATGCGGGGTTTCGCGGCGTATCGAACACATTGCGCATGGTCGGCCGCAACTACGGCCTGTCCGGCCTGCCCCTGGTGTTCAAGATTCTCATCCCCGCCGCCTTTCCATCCATCCTCTCCGGTCTGAAAATCGGTTGGGCTTTCGCCTGGCGCACATTGATCGCCGCCGAGCTGGTCTTCGGCGTTTCCTCGGGCAAGGGCGGATTGGGCTGGTATATCTTCGAGGCCAAGAACCAACTGGATATCCCCGAGGTTTTCGCGGGACTTCTGACGATTATCATGATCGGCCTGTTGGTGGATAACGTGGTCTTCCGTACAATCGAAAATCGCACCGTGCGCCGTTGGGGCATGCAGACGTGAGGGGAAAAATGGCATGAGCACCTTGGAATCTCGCTCGGTACCGCGCCGCGAGGATCGCCGGCTTCTGACTGGCGGTGGCAACTACGCCGCCGACGCGAAACGGGATGGGATGCTGCACGCGATCCTCGTCCGTTCGCCGCACGCGCATGCGAATATTTCCGGCATCGACGTGGCGGCGGCGCGGGCGATGCCCGGCATCGTGGCCGTTTACACCGCCGATGACCTGGATAACGTGAAGCCAATTCCCGGCGGCATCGGCTTCCCCCGCCCGGATGGCGGCAAATCCGCCCAAACCAACCGGAATTTACTGGTCCGCGACCGCGTCCGCTTCGTGGGCGAGCCCGTGGCGCTGGTGATCGCCGAATCGAACGCAGCCGGGCTGGAAGCGGCCGAGGCCGTTCGCGTCGATTACAGCCAACTGCCTTTGGTCACGGATCACGTCGCCGCGATGGCGCCAGACGCACCCGCCGTTTGGGACGAATACCCGGACAATATCGGCTATCTTTGGAAACGTGGCGACGTGGCGTTGACGGAGGCCAACCTTAAAGCCGCGGCCCATGTGACCAAACTGACCTTCTCCGTCTCCCGCGTCACCGCCAACACGATGGAACCGCGCGGCGCCTGGTCGGAAATCGGCCCCGATGGCCGGATGGTCGTCCACGCTTCCAACCAATCGCCATTCAACCTTCGAAATGGCATGGCCTCCGGCAATTTCGGTATTCCCAACACCGATATCCGGGTCCTGCCCGGCGATGTCGGCGGCTCCTTCGGCATGAAGTCCGGCGTCCACCTCGAAGTCGTACTCGTTGCCTGGGCGTCACGAAAACTAAACCGTCCGGTGCGCTGGATCAGCGAACGGACCGAAGGGTTTCTGACTGACGAACAGGCCCGGGAAATGCAGATCGTGGCCGAGCTGGGCCTCGACGCGAACAACAAAATAATGGCGCTGAAATTGCGGTGGAACGCCAATCTCGGCGCCTATTGCTCCGGACGCTCCGGCTGGCCGGTTGGCAATGTCGGCGGTGTCGCGGGGACTTATATCATTCCGGCGATCTCCGCCGAGGTGTGCGGCATCATGACCCACACAGTTCCCACCGCCGCCTACCGCGGCGCCGGGCGCCCCGAGGCCACCTATGCCATCGAGCGCATCATCGATGTCGCGGCGCGCGAACGCGGGATTTCGCCGTACGAGTTGCGGCGTATCAATCTGATCCCGCCGTCGGCGATGCCGTACAAAACCGCGCTGACCTTCCTGTACGATTGCGGCGAGTTCGAAGCCAACATGGAGAAAGCGGCGGAACTTTCGGAACTCGACGGGTTCGAAGCGCGGCGCGCGGACGCCAAGGCGCGCGGCAAATTGCGCGGGATCGGCCTGACCAACTGCATCGAGGTCGCGGGCGGCCCCTTCCTGCGGCCCGCGAAAGATTTGTCCACACTACGCTTCGCCGAGGATGGCAAACTGATCCTGCGCTCCGGCTCCATGTCCGTCGGTCAGGGACTGGAAACGACGATGTGCCAGATCGTTTCCCAACGCTTCGGCATCCCGCTGGAAAACATCCTTTACGAACAAGGCGACACCGATCAACTGCCGTTCGGGAAAGGCAACGGTGGCTCTGGCGCGCTTTGCATCGGCGGTGGCGCTGTCATGCTGGCGGTGGATAAAGTCATCGAACGCGCCAAGAAACTCGCCGCCGAGTTGCTGGAAGCGGCCGTCACCGATATTGAACTCCGCGAGGGTAAATTTCACATCGCGGGCACCGACCGCTCTATTGACGTCGCCGCCGTGGGCCGTGCCTCGTTCGATCCGAATTTTGTTCCGCCAGGCGAAGAAGGCGGACTGACCGAAAGTGGCGAATTCCAGGCAACGGCGGTGACCTTCCCCAACGGCACGCATATTTGCGAGGTCGAGATCGACCCCGAAACAGGCGTGACCGAGATTGTCCGCTACTCTGCGGTCGAGGAATTGGGAAAAGTCCTCAACCCCCTGATCGTCGCGGGGCAAATCCACGGCGGCGTGGTCCAAGGCATTGGGCAGGCGATGGGCGAGGTCATCGTCTTCGACCCAGACTCGGGCCAGATGCTGACCGCGTCGTTCATGGACTACCAAATGCCGCGCGCCGACGAACTGCCGGATTTCCGCCTCGCAACCCGGGAAGTCCCGACGGCGGTCAATCCGATCGGCGCCAAGGGTGTCGGTGAGGCCGGAACCGTCGGCGCCATGGCCGCGGCCATGAACGCCATCAACGACGCCCTCGCACCGCTTGGCATCCGTCATTTCGATATGCCCGCCACCCCCGGCCGTGTCTGGGAAGCGATTTCAAAGGCCCAGGCGAAAGCCTGAGCGGCCGGAGGCCAGTTCCTCCAAACTTACTGGAACGCATTCCCGGGGGCCAGGTGCGGGCCAACCGCCAATCCTCGGGCGCGCGTCCCGGGGATTGGACGCGGCAGTCCCTCCGGTCAACCTTACCGGCGGAAGGAATGACCCCTTGGCGCTATCGCGCCAGGAAGAGCTGACGCGTGGCAAACGAAATCCAGACACGCCGAGACATCAGCCAGTCCGCGCCGAGCAGCATATCGGCGACCGGAGTCAATTGGATTGGCGCCACCAAAAACGACGGACCCGGGAAGGATTCCATCCCAATTCGCAGCATCCCAAAACGATGCCGCCACATTCTCACGCTGTTCGGACCCATCCCGGTGACCATTTGGCTCGGGTCACCGGAAAGCCGGTCCATCCCAAGACCCAGTCGCGCCATTCCGGGCGCCGCGACCACGGTCGAACTCGCGCCCGAATCCAGCAGTGCGCGCAATCGCACACCGTCCAGCTCGACGGGCACGACCAACGCGCTCTCGGCCGGAGTCTCCACCGGGACGGCCACATAATCCCCGGTCCACGGCAGAAACCGCCCGGCGCAATCTCGAACCTCGTAAAGCGCCAGGACTTTATGGGGCAGATCCAGCATCAGGTCGAAAGCCGACAGAAAATCGCGGCCAAGCAGTCCGTCGATCCGCCGTCCCGCGACCATGTCATGCGGTAACGTCGCCACGCGCAGCGTCGAATCTTCGGCGAGGCTGCGCCGCTTCAAGGCGACGCCAGCCAAAGAGATCGACTTCGGGTTCGCGTTGCGCCGCCGCTCCACGCCCCCAACCCCTCGCATTGTGGTCGATGTCCACTCGTCCAGCGCAAGACCGAAATGCTCTACTGCATAAGGCGTCACCACCGTCCGGCCGGCGCCGGTATCGAGAATGAAGGTGCCCTGGATCCCGTTGACCACCACTGGGACCAGGAGAATCGAGCCCACGGGATCGACAGGCACCCCTGCCAATGGCCGCACAACGCATGCCGCGGATGCCGCGCCGGTCAAAACGAACAAGAAACACGCGAGAAGCCGGCCAATCATACCAAACGTCCGAACGATTGACTCTCGGCACGGCTGCTCCCCCTCGTCATGGCGCGGCTCGACCGGGCCATCGTGCCCGGTACATCGATCGAACGAGAGGCGCTTTCGGCAGTTTATCGTGCCCACTCTCGCAATGGTGTGCCGCTCCGGATGGCCCGCTCGGGGGCGTGCCATGACGCGGAGAGGGCATCGCAATGGGTCAATCGTTCGTGCCGTCGGTATCATTCGGCCGCTGCCGCCGCGACAATCGCCTCGGGCCAGACGGCGCACGCGCGTGCGGCTTTGGCATCGAAGGAACTGCGCCCATGTCCGAATGGGTTCGGCCGCACGATCATGCCGAAAACATCCGCCAACCCGAACGGCGCCGCGATATCCAACCGGCCATCCGTTTCAAGCCGGACACCCACGGCCTGGACGGTCGCGGGGTACCGTGTCAGCGCCTCGTCTGTGCTTCCAAGGGGTGTGGTTGGCACGCCGAAATGCGCCTCGTACCACAGGTGCACTCGTGCCTGATTGCGTACCTGGATCGGCGCGGAAACGCCGGTCATCGCCTGGGCCACGCGCCGGATGACGGCGTCCTCGGCATCCCAGGACAGATCCCGCGAGTCGAAATAGACAACGTCGAAGTCCTGGAGGCCGGTGCCGCGGTGGCGACGCGTCAAAATGTTCCAGACGGTTTGATACAGGCACCCTGAAACGACTCGCCATTGCGGTAACCAGAGACTTCGCAGACATTCCAGCAGCCGCATCAGATCGGGATCGGCGCGAATAATCTGTTCGAAACGCACGGCCAGGGTCATGCCGCGCCCAACGCCTCTGCCATGGCCTGCGACACGGCAGCCACCAGCGCGGCGTACGCCGGGTCGAGCCGTGTTTCCGGCCCTCGGTCCAACGACGATGTCATCTCCCGTCCGATCCGCCCGGGACGAGGGGTAATCAATACGATACGCCGCGCGAGAAACGCCGCTTCGTAGATCGAATGCGTCACGAAGACGACCGTGCAGCCGATATCGCGCCACAGAGTCAGCAAGTCGTCCTGCAAGCGGTGGCGGGTGAATTCGTCCAGGGCGGCGAAGGGTTCGTCCATTAGCAGCAGCCGCGGTTTTGTCACCAACGCGCGGGCGATGGAGACACGCATGCGCATGCCGCCGGATAATTGCGACGGGCGCGCGGCTTCGAACCCGGCCAGCCCGACGCGGGCGAGCGCGGTTTCGATGTCGTGACGAGCGTCCGCGCGGGACAGGCCGCGCAGGCGCAGTGGCAGCCAGACGTTTTCCGTGGCGGAAGCCCAGGGCAGCAGAGTCGCGTCCTGGAAGACGTAGCCGATTTCGCCCGGCCCGGGTGGGGTTCCGGCATCCCAGTGCAATGTGCCCGTGTCCGATTTGTCGAGACCGGCGATGAGGCGCAGCAGCGTCGATTTGCCGCAGCCGGACGGGCCAAGCAGGGCCATGAAATCGCCGCTGTGCAGCCGCAGCGACACGTCTCGCAGGGCTTCGGTGCCGGTCGGAAAGCGGCGGCCCGCGCCGGAGATGGTCAGCATGCGATCACCGCGCGTTTCCGATCGCGTCCAGGGGCCAGATCGCTTTACGCCACCACGCGGCGATCGCGGCGCAGAGCAGCAAACCCAGGATGCAGTAACCCGAGGCTGTGGCGTGGAACCCAATCCAGGGGATGAGCACGCCTGCGCCCATGAGCCCGATCGGCAAACCATAAATCGCCAGCATGCGCACGCCCATGACCCGGCCTCGATACCGGATACCGGCGGTTTTTAGCAGCATCGTCGCCAGCGGCACCATGCTGAGGCTTTGCATGAAGCCCGCCATGACCAGGGTCAGACGCCCGCCCAACGGATCGGTGGTTTGGACGAAAAACAGAACAAACGCGAACCAGCCGCCCGCGCACAGCAGCATCGCCCGCGCCGGATGCAACGACCGGCCGATGAGGCCGATGGTCAGCGACCCGATCAGCGAACCGGTGGCGAAACTCGCGATCAGGGTACCCAAACCGGTTTGGCCGGTATGGTAAACTTCTTTCGCGATATAGGGCATGAGGCCGCTGGTCATCGGGAACGCCAACAGGTTTACCAGGAAGGCCACCCACATTCCGGCATGAACATTGGGCGTGTCCCAGACATAGGACAGGCCTTCTTTCACTTCCCTCAGGAAGATCAATCCGCCCTTCCCCGACGCGGGCACGCCGGGTTTCCGCGGCCGGATCATGCCGGTGAGGTAAAAGCCCAGAGCATAACATATGACGATCGCGACGTAGGCGGGTCCAATGCCCAGGAGCGCGAGGAGGGATGCTCCGGCCAGGGAGCCGAATATCCGCGCCGAGTCCGATGTGGTTCGCGAGACACCCATCGCCGCCATTAATTGCTCGTTCGGCATGATGTCGGCGACCAAAGAGCTACGCATTGCGAGATCCGAAGAGCGAACGATCCCGTTCACGGCGGCGATCGCGAGCACGTAAAGCGGATGCAATAATCCCATGAACGCCAGCGCCATCAGCAGCGCCGCCATAAGGGCGTACGCCGCTCGCATGGCACACAGCACGGTTCTGTGACCGAATCGATCGCCTGCCATCCCGAAAAACGGCGCGACCAGGGTTCCCGTATATTGTAACGATCCAAACACGGTCAGCATCAGAACCGAGCCCGTCTCGGCCAGAATGTACCAACCGAGAATCAAGACTTCCATCTCGATCCCCCAGGAGGTCAGCAAATCCGCCGGGAACTGAAAGCGGAAATCGCGGACTGCGAAAGGGTCGAGCAAAGACGGGCGGCTGTTCCGGTTCAACACGCCGAACGCGCCGTTCCCCTCACCGGAAGGGAATGGGATACATCAACCCACCCCGCGACCACAGGTCGTTCGGGCCGCGATCGAGTTTCAGACTGCTTCCCTTGCCCACGTTCCGCTCAAAGCTTTCACCGTAATTCCCGACCTGTTTGACGATCTGGTAAGCCCAGGCGTTGTCGAGGCCGATCAATTTGCCGAATTCTCCGGTTTTGCCAAGCAGGCGTAGCACGGTCGGATTGGACGACTTCGCCAACATTTCGTCCACATTGGCGGACGTCACACCGGCTTCCTCGGCTTCCAGCATCGCCATGATGGACCAGCGTACGATGTCCAGCCACTGGTCGTCGGCGCGCCGAACCATTGGGCCCAGAGGTTCTTTGCTGATGCGATCGGGCAGAATGACGAACTCGTCCGGATTGGGCACGCCCGCGCCGCGGATGGAGGCGAGGTTGGAACTGTCCGAAGATACGACGTCGCAGCGTCCCGACAGCAACGCCTTGATCAGCACATCGGTCGTATCGAGCAACACCAATTGGAACTGAATGTTATTCTGTTTCATCCAGTCGGCGAGGTTTAACTCATGCGTCGACCCCTGCAACATGCAAACGGTCGCGCCCGCCAGGTCTTTCACGTTCGACGCCTTGATGGTTTTACGGACCAGAAATCCCTGCCCATCGTAAAAATTGGTAAAGACCATCCGCAAACCGATTGTCGTGTCGCGCAGGAAGGTCAGCGTGGTGTTGCGGGACAGGATATCGACCTCCCCCGACTGCAACGCGGTGAACCGATTGGCGCTGGTCAGGGGCACGTAGCGGACCTTGCTCGCATCGCCGAGTACTGCGGCCGCCACGGCGCGACAGGCATCCACGTCAAGACCTTTCCAGACGCCCGCGCTGTCCGCCATCGAGAAACCACCGAGACCGACATTCACCCCGCAGGCCAGCGTTCCCTTCTGCCGCACGCTGTCGAGTGTGGCGGCATGGGCGGAACCACCGCCCCACAACAACGCGGCGGCGAGCACGAGCAATCTCAACATGTCAGCGTATCCCTGGTAGGAGAGAACCAAGCCCTATCCCGCGCGAGGTTCGCGAGCAACCGGGCTCAACAGCGATTTGAAATACCTGCGCGCAATATTTTCAGAATCGCGGCTCTGGGCCGAATCCAGGCTCCGGCGGCCCAATGCGAGTCCAAAATGCAACGGGGCATGGATTTCTTCGCGCTGGCGCATGGCCCTTGACGATTTTCCATGCCGACGCCGCGCGATCTGCGATTCGCTGTCTCCGTGACGGCCAATACGCGATGGCCGACATTGGCGTTTACGCTTTCGCGCCGTTTTCACGGGAAGCCCGTCGTTCCAAGGCCATCGGCGCGGGTGGGCAGGAGGTCACGCACGCGGCAGAGCCTCCGGTCATCGGCATGCGACGCCCGGTTGACCGGCGTAGGCCGACCCAACGTTGGAATGAGATCGTCGAACGGCTGTTGGCCCTTCCGGCAAAGTATGCCGCATGCTGGAAACCCTCTCGGATAACCGACAAGACTGCCTCACGGGGCTTCAGGCGCGATTGAGTGCCGGGATTGGGGGAAACATAATGGGGCACACGAACGGGCGCGATGGCCGGCCCATTTCAGTCGGCCGCCCCCGGAATCGCGCGTGGCTGCCGGGGTCAAAGAGCTGGGCGCCGGACCCGGATGCCCCTCTTTCCGAAACGCAAAATCTGGACTACTCCGCGCAAAGACCTCTGGACCAAGGTCCTGATCCGGCGGTCATGGAACCACATCGGCATGGGCGGCGCGACTTGCTGCCCACCGGAACTGGCCGGCGATCG
>JAYWAX010000136.1:0-17684 GCA_043782125.1 Acetobacteraceae bacterium
GCTGGATCGCCGAGGCGCGCGCCGATCCCTTCCGCCGCGTGCATTTCTTCAGACAGAAAACCGTCAGGCAGCGGCCCGCGCCACCCAGAGCTCTGCCCCTTCCAGGATCGGATGCGCCGTCTCGCGAACACCGCCCGCCCAATTTCATGGCGTTTCCAGCACCGCATGCTCTCGCAGAAACGCCGCGTAACCGGCCATGTCCATCGATCCCGCGGCGAGATCGAGTACGGCCCGCGTGGCGTCTTCCTCGCTGGCGACGAACCGCCAGCCGTTCATCTCCAAAAACAGAACGCCAAGCACGAAGCCCACGCGCTTATTGCCGTCGATGAAAGGATGGTTTTTGACGATCCCCGCCGTGTATGCCGCCGCCAGATCGCCGATATCCGGGCTATCGCCGTAAGCCGCGACCTGTTCCGGACGCGCCAGCGCGGAAGCCAGCAATCCGGCGTCACGCACGCCCTCGGCCCCGCCATGCACCGCAAGCAAACGCTCATGAATTGTCCGCGCGTCGCGCGCGTCGAGCCAAACCCACGACGTCACTTCGCGAGGATTTTCAGCGTGTTGCGATAGCGGCGCATGATGGAATCGGCCTTCTCCATCTTCGCGGCGAAGTCCGGGTCGTAGGGCGTCAGGCGGTAACCGCCATCCGGCAATTCGGTCGCATAGAGCGTGTCGCCTTTGCCGACCTTCAGACGCGCGAGCATCTCCTTCGGCACGATAAGTCCGGTCGATGTACCGACAGCCGTCAGCTTCAACGTGGTCACGATTGCCTCCGTGGAATAATTATTTTTATTATAATGTTTTGCGCGACTGGTCAAGAACATGAGTTGCAGGCGAGAACAGGCGGGGCGCCAACCGCGCGATCCGGGCCCCGGATCGCCCAGGCAATGTCCCCTCCTTAAGTGTATTCGGTCCCGGCCGGAACCGGGCCACGCGCTGAAGACCGATTCAACGACGCGCCACAACCTTGACCCAGCCCCCGCCAACGCCCACCTTCCTCGTCAACCGGCAGGAGCCCCCACATGAGCACGAACACCAAACCCGTCACCGACCAAAGCTTCGCGATCGATGTTGTCGAGGCCAGCAAATCCGGTCCCGTCCTCGTCGATTTCTGGGCCGAATGGTGCGGCCCCTGCAAAATGATCGGACCCGCGTTGGAAGAACTGGCGGCCGAGTTCGGCGGCAAGCTGACCGTCGCCAAGGTCGATATCGACAGCAACCCGATGTCGCCCACCAACTATGCCGTGCGCGGCATTCCCACGCTGATCCTGTTCAAGGACGGCAAACCGGCCGCGACCCAGGTCGGCGCGCTGCCCAAAAGCCGCCTGAAAGAATGGATTTCCTCTCAAATCTGACGCCGCAGCGGGCGCGGAGCCATCCGCGCCCAGTCTGACGCGGGCCGGGGAAATCGCGCCCGCCACCCCTTGCCTCGCTGCCCCCCTCGGGTCACGTTGCCGTCCCAACAGCCCGTGCGGACCGGCCGATTCTTCAGATGACACGCCCATGACCCCCAAGACGCCGCCCGCGAAACGGCCCGGGCGCCGCCGCGCCGCCGCGCCCAAAATGGCGGGCCTTCCGGCCGCCCCCGAATTCGCCCCCCTAAAGACCGAGCGTCTTACGCTGCGCCCGTTCCAGCCCACCGACGCGGCCGACCTCCACCGCCTGATCAACGACTTCGACATCGCGCGGATGCTGGAACTCGTCAGCTACCCCTACGATCGTGCGCTGGCGGACGAATGGATCGCGGCCTCCATTCGCGGTCTTTCAGATGGCACCGCGTGCCATCTGGCGATCACCGGGCACGAGGATTCGAAGGAAGTCATCGTCGGCGCCGTCGGGATCGCCGTGGACCGCGCCGCACGCGTGGGACGGCTGGGTTACTGGGTCGGACGCAAATACTGGGGGCACGGCGTCGCCTCGGAAGCCGCCAAACGCCTGACAAGTTGGAGCTTCGCCAATCTGGACGTAGACCGTATTGCGGCCTCCGTCGCCACCGACAACCCGGCCTCCGCCGCCGTGCTGCGCCGCATCGGCTTCCGCCAGACCGGCGAGCACGAACAGGTATTCGCTTCGCGCGGCACTGCCGTGCCGATCTGGCTGTTCGAGGCGAACCGAGACGATATTTTCGGACCGGCGCAAGCCGAAACAACCGAGCCCGGCGGCGCCAAACCCTTGCTTCTGGTCGCGGCCTGCGCGCTGGTCGATGTCGATGGCCGGGTCTTGCTCGCCCGCCGGCCCGAGGGCAAGAAAATGGCCGGTCTGTGGGAATTCCCCGGCGGCAAGCTCAACCCGGGCGAAACGCCGGAACAGGCGTTGATCCGCGAGCTGAAAGAAGAACTCGATATCGATGTGTCGGCCGTCTGCCTCGCGCCCTTCGCCTTCGCGTCCCACGCTTACGACAGCTTCCATCTGCTGATGCCGCTGTTTCTCTGCCGCCGTTGGAAAGGCACGCCGAAGCCGAAGGAAAATCAAACCCTGGCCTGGGTCAGCGCGCGGCGACTGGGCGATTACGAAATGCCGGCGGCGGACAAGCCGCTGATCCCCCTGTTGCGCGATTTCCTGTAAAGGATCGTAAAAATGTCCACGAAAAACCCCACCGCCTGCGTGCTCGTGATCGGCAACGAAGTTCTGTCCGGGCGCACCCAGGACGCGAATATTCGTTTTCTCGCTGTCAAATTAGGTGAACTCGGCATCCCCGTGCGGGAAGTGCGGGTGATCCCCGATATAGCCCAGACGATTATCGATACGGTGAACGAGGTGCGGCGAAAATTCACCTATGTGTTCACGACCGGCGGCATCGGCCCGACCCACGACGACATTACCAGCGAATGCATCTCCGCCGCGTTCGGCGTGCCGTGGGAGCCGCATCCCGTTGCTTTCGCGCGCATGGAGGCCGCCTATAAACCCGGCGACTTCAACGCGGCCCGCCAGCGCATGGGCACCATGCCGCGCGGCGCGGCGCTGATCGACAACGCGATGTCGGTCGCGCCTGGGTTTCAGATGGAGAACGTCTACGTGATGGCGGGCGTGCCGCGGGTCATGCAATCGATGTTCGAATGGCTCGCCCCGCATCTGGAAGGCGGCCAGAAGATCGAGCAGCGCGCGGTTCACGCCACCGGCCTGCCCGAAGGCATCATCGCCGAGGGCCTCACGACCATCCAATCCCGCTACCTGGACATCGATCTGGGCAGCTATCCTTATTACCGCCCAACCGGCAACGGCGTGACCCTGGTTGCGAAGGGCACCAACGCCACCGATGCCGAAGCCTGCATCGCCGAAGTCACCGCCCTCATCGTCAGCCTGGGCCGCACCCCGATCCCCGGCGAACCGGTGGAGTAAATCACACCAGATCGGCGGGCGGCAGCCACAGCACCTGACCGATCCGGTCCGCCCCGGACGCGATCATCGCGAGGCGATCGAACCCCATCGCGATGCCCGCGCATGGCGGCATTCCCTCCGTCAGCGCGGCGAGAAAATCCTCGTCCATCTCCCAGTCCGGCCCGTACATCGCGTGCCGCCGGGCACGGTCGGCCACGAAACGTTCGCGCTGTTCGATCGAATCGGTCAGTTCCACGAAGGCGTTGGCGAGTTCGATACCGCAAACAAACAATTCGAACCGCTCCGCCACCCGCGGATCGGCCGGATCGCGCCTTGCCAGCGCCGCCTGCGCGGCGGGCCAGTGGGTAAGAAACGTAGGGTGGGCGCGGCCCAGGTTGGGTTCGATACGGTCAAGCAACAGGCGGAAAAACAGGTCTTCCCAGTCCTCGCCGTCGCGTAGCCGGATCCCCGCCTGAGCGGCCAGCGCAAGCGCGTCGTTTTCGGTCGCCAGGACGTCGGCGCCAACGTAACGATCGAAGGCCTCGGCGACCGTCAGACGTTCGAACCGCGTCAAAGACGTTGTCACGCCAGCGGAACAGACGATTTCCGGCAGCGTGGCGCGCAACAAATCTTCCGTTTCGGAAATAAGATCGTTCATATCCGCGCCGGGCCGGTACCATTCCAGCATCGTGAATTCCGGCGCGTGGCGGGCGCTGCCCTCGCCATTGCGCCAAACGCGGGCGAACTGAAAGATCGGCCCCATGCCACCCACCAGCAGGCGCTTCATCGCGAATTCCGGGCTGGTGTGAAGCCACAGCGGTTGCCGAATTCCGTCCGGGTGTTCGCGCGCGGTGGCGAAGGGACGGAGATGCACGTCCTCGCCCGGCACGGGAACGGCATAGGGGGTTTCGACCTCGGTATAGAAGCGCGCGTCGAAAAAGCCGCGGACGGAGGCGGTCAGGGTGGCCCGGCGGCGCAGGAATGGCAGCCGGGCTTCGAGGCGTCTTGGGTGCCAGACGGGGGTGGTGGAGACCATGCCTGGGCGTAATCGATACGCCGGGTGGCGCCAACAGGAATCGGACCATCATACCAGGGGCCCGAAAGATTGACTCTTACCCCACCCCGTCATGGCTCGACTCGATCCGGCCACCCGAAGCGGCACACCATCGCGGTACTTGGCCCTGCTTCGGCGCCGGATATGCCATTCGTCGATCCTCCGTGCCGCAACCGGTGGCCCGGTCGAGCCGTGCCATGACGTGGAGAGGAAGCGGGATGGGTCAATGGTTCCGCCAGTTGGTATCACACTGCGGATGGCCCAGACGCGCGTCGTTTAAGGTTCGGGACAGCGGTCGCGCGAATGCCGTCCGTTCCGATGGTTCGTTCGACAATACGAAACGGAACTGCGGCGGCCTCCGGTCGAAAACCCCGGCAAAACCACAGGGCCGCTCGCACGCGAGCGGCGTTCAGGCCACCACGCGCGCCGGCCTATCGTCGATGTACCGCGCCACGCCGCCGGCACGCACCACCAGTTCCCACGGCCCATCGCAATCCGCGAACAACGGCGGTGGAAGCCCAGCGTCCCCGTTGGTCCAGCGACAACCGTTGCCGGGCTCGAACGCATGGAACCCATCGGTCAGGGTCGCGTCGTCCGCCAGCATATCGAGGCTCCGGCGCCCCCGCCGCACCGACAACCGCTTCACCGCGACGCCAAGCGACCGAAAGTCGCGTGCCATCCCCCACTCCGCCGGCACCGTGTCGCGGGAGACGAGCCGAACCGAGTCCGGCCTTCCCATCGACGTAAACAAATACGATCCATCCGGCCGCGCCCGCCCGTCGACCCGCCGCCCGTCGATGCGCAGATGCAGGTCCGGGTCCCCGGTCATCGGCGGACCGGCCCGCTGTCCCGCCCGATCCAGCAACCGCCGCCAGACAGCATCGACCTCGGGTCCGCCGGTAAGCACCGGTGCGCAGGGGGATTTCGGCGGCAGGTTCCAGGTATCGTTGGCATTTTGAAACAACCAGCGATTGCCGTCGTCCCGGTAACTCTCGGCGGGCGCGCCGTTCGCGATCAGAACGTCGTGGCTTTCCAGTTCGATATGGAAAAGCCGCACCTCTTGCGCGCGATCGTCCCAGACAATCGACCGGTAATTCACCAGGAATTCCACGGGAATCAGGACACCGTCGACATGAAAAGAATGTCCCTTGGTCACGCGCAAATCCTTGTGCGGCACATTCTCCGCGAAGGCGTCTTTGCGGACGATGACCGGAGTCGCCGGGCCACGGCGCCCGCGGGTCGCGAGGACCTGGCCGGTCCCCACCCACTGGATGCGGCGAACCGCGCCGCTCTCCGTAACAACCCGTCCACCTGGGCGCAAACGCTCGACCGGAACCTCCCCGCGCGGGGTCAGGATCGCGGTGCCGGCACAGAAACACAGGCTCTGAATGGCGAGGGTGGAAGTCGGGGTGGTGCTGGAAATAAGACCGTCGCTGACCGTCCAACTGACGGTGCGCGTCACATTGGCGCCGCCATTGCCGGGATCGGCCGCGGTCGACGCGAACGCGACGGAATCGAGCACCTGCTTGTAATGCGCGAGCGTGTCGTTGCCGCTGAGGGTCAGTGTCTCGCCGGAAAAGGACGCGGAGATACTCGTGCCCGCGACGGTCGCCGTCAGCGTGTCGCCATCGTTAACGAAGGTCCCACCCGTGATCGCCACCGTCGCGTTGGCGAGATTGAAGCCAGAAGGATTGGAAACAACGGCCGCGGGCGCCACCGCGACCGCCGTTCCGCCCACGACATAATTCACATTGCCGCTGGCGGCGACCGTCGGCGTGGTTTCGAGCGTCAACGCGACGATCGGGGGGGCCGCGACCGAGGTGCCGGCGAAGGCCGAGGAAAAGATCGTCGTCATCGACGACCCGCCCGTGACGGTTCCCGCGTTGACGATCGCGAAATTCGTTCCGCCGGTGACGATATTGCTACCGGAATATAACACACCGCTCGACGGGTCGACCGCCAGCGAAATCGGCGTGTTGGCGACGGTTCCATTGCCGGTGGCGGCCCCGGCGTAAAGCGTGGACGTCGTGCCCAGAGACGCCGTCGCGAGGGACCCCGATCCGCTCACGATAACCGGAGCGCTGAAAATCCCGTTATTCGCGATGGTCGAACCGTTGAGGGTGGACCAGTAGATCGTGCCGTTATTGTAGGCGACACCTTCCAGCCGTGCCCCCTTCGCCGAGGTCGCGAGGGCGGTCTCCGTATGACTAATGATATTCCCCGCCCACAACGTGCTCACCGACGTCAGACCTGGGCTATCGGCGAAAAATACCAGATTATCCGGGATATCGAGCGCGATCTGGAACAGCGCATGCGCGGCGCTGGTGAACCCGCTGACAACCTGGATCGGAGTCCCGCCGGACTCGCTTACCTGGTAAATGCCGATCGACCCGGCTGCCGAGGCGTTCAGCGCGTAATACAGATTGCCGTTCGGCTGGTCGAGCGCGAGACCCTGCAACTGCGTCGTCGTCGTGGGCGTGCTGACGATCTGGGTCAGAGTCCCGCCAGGACTGCCGATATTGCCCTGCCATAATTTGTTGTAACTGGCATTGGAGTTCGTGTCGGTGAAAAAGAACTTCCCAATGGCCGGATCGACCGCGACGCCGGGGAGCGAAATGACGGTGGTCCCGTTGCCGAAAACCGCCTGGCTGCCGTCGATGAGATCGGTCGCCGCCCCGATGGTCGCGGTGCCGCTGACCCCGATCTGATTGACGCGATTGACCGTGTTGGTCGGAGTGGTGTTGCCGACCGTGAAATACAATTGATTGATCGCCGTCGGCAGCACGCCCGAGAAACTGGCCTGCGTCTGGGCCGTGAACGGCGTCGGCGCGGCGATCTGCCCGGTATTGACGTCCAGCGTGAAACTACCGCCAAGACTCGCGGCCCCCACCAGATGCGACGCCGCCGCGACATTGCCACCCACCGCCACCGCGAGCTGGTCGACAAACGCGACGCCCTTCGCGTCCTGCGCCACATCGCACCCATACAAAAGCAACCCGCCGCCTGGGCTTAAACTCGCCCCAATGCCCGCGAGTTCGGCCCGATACTGCCCCAGCGTGGTGGAATCGAGGACGCCCGCCCCCAGAAACAACACGCCATCGGCCCCGTGCGAGACGATCGCGATCGCCGCGAGGTTCCGCGCGTCATGGCTGGTCAGCCAAGCCGCGATCTGCGCGACACCGTCGCGGCCGGAATCCAAAATGACCGCCCATACGCCGGGTTTAACCCCGGCGGCGAGGAACTGAGCGTCCGGCATGGCGCCATCGATGAAAACAACTTCCTGGCCGGGTTGCGATACAAACGCATCGGCGACGGGCCGATCCGGTGGGTTCGCGCCGGCGGGCGCCGCCAAAACGCGGTCTGCCGTCGTGGCGAGGGCGGCAAGCACGACCGCATCGCCGCCGGCGTTCCCGCTATCGCTCGCCGATCCGTTCCCGCGCCGTCTATCGTCCTCGTTGGCCATATAAATATCCCTCCCGCACCGCCGGGCGCATTGCACCTGGGGGGCCGCCTGTTACAACCGCGCTTCTTCGCGCGCCGCGGCTTCCTCTCCACGTCATGGCTGGGCGCGACCGGACCATCCGAAGAGGCAATTTACCGCGACCGATGGTCCGGTCGCGCCGAGCCGTGACGTGGAGAGGAACGTGGCGCGATTCGTTCATCTTCGTTTCGCCATCTTTGCAGCCGCTGGTTACCAATCCGTCAACGCGCGGGTTAACGCCTGACCCGGCCTCGAAGGCCAGACCAGCGCCCAATCCACCGGGGGACGGAGTCGTTTCGCCAACTAAGTTATGACACCGCCAAGGAACATCCCAAACATTTATTTTATCGCATTATTCAGATTGTTCCGTATTGCCGCGCGAGGCCTTGCTCCCCGCCCAATGACCGGCCAAGGGACCGGCATGAACCAGTTCTCGCTCCCGCCATGACCATACGCGACCCCAACGCCCTGATCGCCGCCAACCCGATCCCGCCCTCCGTCCGTGCCGGGATCGAGGCCGTCGCGCGCCGCTTAACCGCATGACCGATCGCATCGCTCTGCATTTCGGCGATCACGCGCGGCGAGCGATGTTCGGTCTCGCGACGCGCCCGGAAGCGCGCCGGCTCCGCATGGCGGTGCATGCGTTTCTGTGCCACGCCGATATCCTCGCCTGGAATCGGGCCGCCGCGGAATGTTACGGTTCCGTGCGGGCCGGCCTGACCGGCCAAGGCAATGCCGTTTCCCCGCTCGATCGCCCGATCGCCGCGCATGCGCCAAGGCGACGCCGACAAATGAGAGCGTCGGCACATCGGCAAAGTTGTCGCATGGAACAAAAGCTTAGGGCTTGTTCACCACGGTTGATCGATGCGATTATTGTTGAACAAGCCCTATGCGTTGGCGCGGTGCTGGCGGCGAACGACCGGGCGTTCAGCCGGATTCCCGGCCTGATTGTCGAAGACCGGTGCGCGGAACCCGGCACTGCCTGAACCGCGCCCCTACATCCCCAGCGCGCGCCGATAGACATCCAGCAGCGTCTCCAGTTCCTCGACCTCCGCCGCCTCTTGTCCGCGAATACGGATCAACTGGCGCAACGCCTTCACATCGAACCCTGCCGACTTCGCCTCCTGGTAGATGTCCTTAATATCCGCACCCAGAGCCTTGCGCTCTTCCTCCAGCCGCTCGATGCGTTCGACCAGGCTCCGCAGCCGGTTGGCGCTTTCGCTGCCGGTCTGCAACTGTTCGCGATCGATCGGTTTCGCCATCCGAAGTCTCCAGGCCAGTGAAAGCGGGCGGGGTAGCGGGCGCGCCCCGCCCGGTCAATGACCGGGGTTGGCTTGCGCGAAGGCGGCCTTCTGCTCCGCCGTCGCCTCTTTCTGGTGTTTCGCCTGCCACTCCTTGTACGGCATGCCGTAAACGATCTCCCGCGCATCCGGATCGGCGATGGCGATGCCCTTCGCGTCCGCCTCTTCCCGATACCAGCGGCTGAGGCAATTCCGGCAGAAGCCCGCCAAATTCATCATGTCGATGTTCTGCACGTCGCTGCGTTCCCGCAAATGCGCCACCAGCCGGCGGAACGCGGCGGCTTCCAGTTCGGTCGTGGTGGCGGCGTCGAGTTCGGGGATGGCCATGGTGTTTCTCCTTGTTGGGCGGGTAAGTTGGCACCCGCGGTCGCGCTTCGAAATATAGTGTCGCCGCGCCGGGATGGAGAGCGCAAGAGATGACCTGGAACGACGCGCGCGCCCGCGCGGCCTTACGCCAGATGTTCGATGCCGCGGTGGCCGCCGCCGATCCCCGCCAGGTCCTGGCGGCGCATCTGCCGCCGAAACCCACGAAGGGACGCTGCATCGTCGTCGGCGGCGGCAAATCCGCAGCGGTCATGGCCGCCGCCCTGGAAGACGCCTGGCCCGGCGTGGCAATGGAAGGCACCGTCGTCACCCGCTATGGCCACGCCGTCCCCACGCGCCGGATCGAGGTCATCGAAGCGGCCCACCCCGTCCCCGACGCCAACAGCCAACGCGGCGCCATGCGCCTGCTGGAACGGGTGCGCGGCCTGACCAAAGACGATCTGGTGATTGCCCTGATGTCCGGAGGCGCGTCCGCATTGCTCGCGGCGCCCGCGCCCGGCCTGACGCTGGACGACAAGCAGGCGATCAACCGGGCGCTGCTGGCCAGTGGCGCCAACATCGGCGAAATGAACGCGGTCCGGAAACATTTGTCCGCGATCAAAGGCGGCCGCCTCGCCACCGCCGCCGCACCTGCGCGGGTCATTACCCTCGCCATTAGCGATGTGCCGGGCGACGATCCGGCGGTCATCGGCTCCGGCCCCACAGTCCCCGATCCCACGACGTTCGCCGAGGCCCGCGCTTTGCTCGTGCGTTACGGCATAACCCCCTCCGCCGCCATCGCCGCGCGGCTGGCTCAGGACGCGGACGAAACCCCGAAACCCGGCGATTTGCCCCACACCGAATTCCACATGATTGCCACCCCCCTGATGGCCCTGCACGCCGCCGCCGCGACCGCCCGCGCCCTTGGCCTCACCCCCGTCATCCTTGGCGACGCGCTGGAAGGCGAGGCCCGCGAAATGGGCACCGTCATGGCCGGTATCGCCCGCGCCATCCGCGCCCACGGACACCCCGCGCAGGCGCCCGCAGTCCTTCTGTCCGGCGGCGAAACCACCGTCACCCTCGGCGCCAACGCCACCGGCCGAGGCGGCCGCAACACCACCTTTCTTCTGGGCCTTGCCGTTGCCCTTGGCGGCGCGCCAGGCATATGGGCCATCGCGGGCGACACCGATGGGATCGACGGCATGGACGACATTGCCGGCGCCATTCTGACTCCCGGCACGCCCGCCCGCGCCCTTGCCAAAGGCATCGCCCCGCGCGCCGCCCTCGCCGCCCATGACAGCCACGGCTTCTTCGACGCGCTTGGCGACGCGCTGCGCACCGGCCCCACGCTGACCAACGTCAACGATTTTCGCGCGATCCTGATCGCCTAGGAGCCCCCATGGCCGTCCGCCCCAAACTCCGCCGCCGCCGCCGCACCAAAATCATCGCCACACTGGGCCCGGCCAGTTCCACGCCCGAAATTCTGGCCCGCCTGTTCCAGGCCGGTGCCGACGTGTTCCGCCTGAATTTCTCCCACGGCACGCACGAGGACCACGCGAAACGTTTCGCCATGATCCGCGAGTTGGAAGAAAAATTCGACCGCCCGATCGGCATTCTCGCCGACGTGCAGGGCCCGAAACTGCGGGTCGGACGGTTCGCGGGCGGACGCGCGCATTTGCAGACCGGCCGCCCCTTCCGCCTGGACCTGAACGCCACGCCCGGCGATTCCAACCGGGTCAACCTGCCTCACCCGGAAATCATCGAGGCCGCGACGATCGGCGCCACCCTTCTTATAGACGACGGCAAGCTCCGCCTGCGCGTGGTCCATAAACGCGGCGACGCCCTGGAAACCGAGATCGTGGTCGGCGGCCCGGTCTCCGACAACAAAGGCGTCAACGTCCCCGATATCGTCCTGCCCATCCCCGCGCTGACGGTAAAAGACCGCCTCGATCTCGCCTTCGCGCTGGATCATGGTGTGAACTATGTCGGCCTGTCCTTCGTCCAACGCGCCGAGGATGTCATCGAAGCGAAGGAACTGATCGACGGCCGTGCCTGGACCATGGTCAAGCTGGAAAAACCGCAGGCGCTGGACAACCTGGATGCGATCCTCGCGCTGACCGATTGCGTGATGGTGGCGCGCGGCGATCTGGGCGTCGAACTGCCACCCGAGGAGGTGCCGCTGGCGCAAAAACGCATCGTCCGCCTCGCCCGCCAACTGGGGAAGCCGGTCGTGGTGGCGACGCAGATGCTGGAAAGCATGATCTCCGCCCCGGCCCCAACGCGCGCCGAGGCCTCCGACGTCGCCACCGCCGTGTTCGATGGCGCCGACGCCGTCATGCTGTCGGGGGAAACCGCAGCGGGACAGTATCCGTACGAGGCGGTGAACATGATGGACCGTATCGTCGCCCGGGTGGAACAGGACGCGGGCTGGCGTTCGATGATCGACTCCTCGCGCGCCGCACCGGAACATTCGGCGGCCAGCGCCATCGCGTCCGCGGCCGGGCATGTCGCGCGTACCATCGGCGGCAAAGCGATCGTGGCCTTCACCGCGTCGGGCAGCACCGCGCTGCGCGTGGCCCGCGAACGCCCGGACGCACCGATTATCGGACTGACCCCGTTGATCGATACCGCCCGCCGGATGGCCGTCATCTGGGGCGTTCATGCGGTCGTCGTGCCCGAAGTTCACTCGATGGGCGAGGCGGTCAGCCGCGCCGCCCGCGCCGCGTTGACCGAAGGTTTCGCGGCATCCGGCGAGGAAATCGTCGTCACCGCGGGTGTGCCGTTCGGGCTGGCGGGGACGACCAACGCGTTGCGCGTGGCGACGGTGAAATAGGCGGGGGCGAATGCCGTTAAGCAGACGCGTCCGCCGGCACCCCGGTCCGCGCATATCGCCATTCTCCGCCCACCAGCTTCCACTTCTTCGATTTGGCGGGATCGAGTTCCAGACTGCTCCGATCCACCAGCCTGTCGCTGATTGGCCGAAATTCAAGATGAACGTAAATGTCGCGCGCGTCAGGATTTTTGGCCACCAGCCGGACCCGCCCATGATGCCCGTACGCCATCGACTGATTGACCGCGAACTGGATCATTTCCGTCGCCGCGCCACGAGTACCAAGTTGCGCGACCAAATCCCCAATGCGATAGTTCCCTCCCTTTGCCGGCGGAAGCCGTACCGCGAGCAGCGCCGCCACGATTCCGCCTGTCTGATATTTGTAATAAACATCGCCTTTGAAATGGCCAACCAGAATTGCCCGCGTCTCTTTGCCCCGCCGCGCCAGCTTTTTGGAGTCAGAATCCGGCAGTGCCCCACCCTTGAATTCGCCTTTTCCCTCGCCGGCCGACGCTACGAGGACCATGGCCTTGTATCGCCGTTCGAACTCCAGCAAAAACTCGGCCACAACGGACGTGATATCGCCGGGCTCGATTTTTTCAATCAAGGATTGGACGATCCACGTGGTACGCGCGGTGCCCGACATGTCCGTCTCCCAAATTGGCTGTTTGCGCGGCACGAATCGCGTGACTCTCGGTTGCGACCGGGCGGCCGCATCGGCTTCGCGCGCCCAGCCAGTCGCCTTATACGCTCTCGTGAGGAGAATGCGCGATATTTTCCGTCCGCGCCGCCTTCGCATTCACCGGCCTGTCGCGATGTTCGGTCCCATGACGAAGACCGTGGCTGGCGCCTCGTCGTGGCAAGAGGGTTTCGCGGCATCCGGCGAGGAAATTGTCGTCACCGCGGGTGTGCCGTTCGGGCTGGCGGGGACGACCAACGCGTTGCGCGTGGCGACGGTGAAATAGGCCGGAGAACCACCGCAACAGGCCTTCGGGCCCAGGCACGCGCCCGGGCCATGCCCGCCTCACCCTGGCGTTTCGCCACCGCGCAGGATCGCGTCCAGCAGGCTCATGGCATCCGTGCCGGTTGGCAGGCGGTCGAGGAACGGTTTCAGCCGGCCGTCCAGAAGCAGCATGGCGAAGCCGTGGACCAGCGACCAGGCCGCGACCCGGCGGGCCATCGCGGCGAATGCGGGTGGTTCCGAGGATTGCACCGGGCGTCCACCGCTCAGGGCTTCGGAAAAGGCGTCCCCCGCGTCTCGCATCGCCTCGCCAAGGGTGGGCCGCGACGGATCGAGGCGTTCGCTTCGGAACATCAGTTGGAACATGCCGGGGTTGGCCGCGGCGAAGGCCACATAGGCCTGGCCGGTCGCGATCAGCTTCGCCCGCGGCTCTGTTTCCGCCGCTGCGGCCGCGCGCTGCCCCGCGGCAAAGCGCTGGAATCCCACGGCGGCCAGGTCGCTGAGCAGGCCCGACAGATCGCCAAAATGGTTCTTGGGGGCGGCGTGAGAGGCCCCTGCCTCTCGTGCCGCGGCGCGCAGGGTCAGCCCCTGAATACCGTCGCGTTCCAGGATCAGCTCCGCCGCCGTCAGCATCGCCGCGCGCAAAGAGCCATGGTGATAGGGCCGTTTGATCTCGTCCGGCGCCGATCCGGTCATGCCGCCTCCCCTTAAAAATTGACAACGTCAATATTCGGTTGACACGCGCAGCGGCACGCGTCAATATTGACATCGTCAATATGGAGCCAGGCCAATGACCCCGCAAGCGATGCCCCGTTTCCAACATCCAAATTTTCTGCCGGTCTCCGACGAACTGGAAGCCCCGAACCTGACAATCCACGGCCATTTGCCGGAGGGCCTGACCGGCACGCTTTACCGTAACGGCCCCAACCTGCGGTTCCCTGGCGAAGGACATTGGTTCACCGGCGATGGCATGATCCACGCGATCCGTCTCGACTGCGGCGCCGCGCATTACAGCAATCGCTGGGTCCGCACGCCCAAATTCCTCGCCGAAGCGAAAGCGGGACGCGCGCTTTATCGCGGTTTCGCCGGGAAACATCCCGACGCGCCCCCGGACACTCCGGACGATCGCAATGCCGCCAACACCCACGTCGTCTGGCACGCCAACCGCCTGATGGCGCTGGAGGAAGCTCATCCCCCCACCGCCATCGATCCGGACGATCTCGCGACTCTCGACCGGACCATCCCCGGCCTACCGCCGGGCCCTTTTACCGCCCACCCGAAAATCGATCCGAAAACCGGCGAGATGCTGTTCTTTGGCTACAACGCAGCCGGCCCCTTTTCGCCCGAACTCAGCTTCGGCGTTCTCGACCGCGCGGGACGGATGCGCCAGTACACGCGTTTCCAGGCGCCTTACGCCAGCATGGTCCACGATTTCATGGTCACGGAGCACTTCGTCCTGTTCCCGGTCCTGCCTTTGACCGGCAGCATGGAACGCGCCGCGCGCGGCCAGCCGCCGTATGCCTGGGAGCCCGAAAAAGGCGCCTTCATCGGGGTCCTGCGCCGCGACGCGCCCGACGCCCCGATCCGCTGGTTTCAAGGCGATCCCTGCTATATCTTCCACACCGTGAACGCCTGGGAGGACGGCGAAACCCTTGTCGCCGAGGTCGTCGCCTTCGCCGAACCGCCCTTGTTCCCCCGCGCCGACGGCATGCCTGGCGACCCAGCCAAACAGCGCGGACACCTCACCCGCTGGACCTTCGACCTGAACGGCCCGGATCGCTTCCACCAAACCCAGATCGACGATCTCATCGCCGAATTCCCGCGCATCGACGACCGATGGGCGGGCCGGCCGCAACGCCACCGCTGGTTTGCCTGCATGCGCCAGCGTGACTCCACCGGTGCCTTCGACGGGATCGCTCACATCGACGGCGCCACCGGCCAACGCCAGATCCACTGGCTGCGACCCGGCGACGGTATTTCGGAACCCGTGTTCGCACCGGACGGCCCAGGCGAAGGCGAGGGGTGGCTCCTCGCGGTGGCTTACCGCGCCGCGACCGGCAACAGCGAACTGCTCATTTTCAACGCCCGCGCCATCGAAGCGGGCCCGCTCGCCAGCGTCGAACTCCCGCACCGCGTGCCGTTCGGCTTTCACGGTAGCTGGGTGCCACAAGAGGTCCGCTCATGAAACAGTTCCTCGCTTCCGCCCGCCCCATCTTCGTCGATTCCATGGGTGTCATCGCCTTCGCGGCCCTGATCGCCGTGGGTGTCGATCGACTTGTCGCGACCGCGATCGGCGCGTCGCTGGCGGTGGGCCTGATCCTTTGGCACTGGTGGGCCAGGCGCCCCATCGGCGCACTGCAATGGCTCAGCCTGGGCCTTGTCGCCTTGTCCGCGGGTGCCACGTTCCTGTCCGGCGATCCGCGTTTCATGATGGCCAAACCCACGGTATCCTATGCCATCGCGGGTGCCGTCATGCTCCGCCGCGGCTGGATGCTTCCCTATCTTCCGGCTTCCGCGCGCGATGCCGTCGCCCGCGCGGGAACGAACATCGTGGACATTTTCGGTTACATCTGGGCCGGTCTGATGTTTCTGAGCGCGGCGGCAAACCTTGGGATCGCCGTGTTGCACGCCGCCTGGTGGCCGCTCTTCATCGCCGTGTTCCCGCCCGGATCGAAAATCCTGCTGTTCACGGTGCAGTTCATTGTCATGAAAATCGTCGTGCGCGCCCGCATCGTGGCCCTGTCGGCCAAGGCGGCTCAGGACATCCGCAGCCCGGTCGCGGCGTCGAACACATGAAGCTCCTCCGCCGGAAACACCACCGGCAACATCTCGCCCTCCGGCGCCCGGCCGGCGAGACGGAGCACCAGAGCCGCCTCCCCCGGCGCGGCCAGCCGCCCATGCACCAGCGTTTCCGACCCCAGCGGCTCCACCAGATCGATCCGTAACGGCAACCCACCGGCTTCGACACGGATGTGCTCGGGACGAATGCCGATGGTCAGCGCCCGTCCGTCCGGCCCGTCCCGAGGCCCATCCGCGAAACGCGACAACGGCCCGGCCTCCAGCCGCGCCGCGGTGCCGCTTTCCGCCAGAACAGCGGACAAAAAATTCATCGCGGGCGCCCCGATGAAGCCGGCGACATACGTATCCGCGGGCCGGTCGAACACCTCCATCGGCGTCGCGAACTGCGCCGGCCGCCCCCGATTGAGCACCAGAAGGCGGTCGCCCAGAGTCATGGCCTCGACCTGATCGTGGGTGACGTAGAGGCTGGTGATGCCAAGACGCCGTTGCAGGCGGCGGATTTCCGCGCGGGTATGAACCCGCAAGGTCGCATCGAGGTTCGACAACGGCTCGTCGAACAGGAACAATTTCGGTTCGCGGACGATCGCGCGCCCCATCGCCACGCGCTGGCGCTGCCCGCCGGATAATTGCCGGGGTTTGCGAGCCAGCAGCTCGGACAATCCCAAAAGCCCAGCGGCCTCATTCACACGCCGGGCAATATCTTCGCGCGGCAGGCCGCGAATACGCAGCCCGTACGACATGTTTTCAAACACCGTCATATGCGGATACAGCGCGTAATTCTGAAACACCATCGCGATGTCGCGCGCCGCCGGGTCAACCGCTGCGATATCCTGGCCATCCAGCAAAATCCGCCCGGAGGTTGGCGTTTCCAGGCCCGCGACCATCCGCAAAAGCGTCGATTTTCCGCAACCGGACGCGCCGACGATGACCAGCATTTCTCCATCCGCCAGCGACAGATCGATTTGCCGCAGCACCTCGATGGCGCCGAAATTCTTGCGGAGTCCCTGAAGTTCCAGAGTGGCCATTTATTTCTCGCCTTCGGTCAGGCCGGCGACGAACCAGCGTTGCATCAGCACCACCACGATCACCGGCGGCAGCAGCGCCAACACCGCGGTCGCCATCACCAGGCCCCAATCGGTGTTGGTTTCCACCGCGATCATTTTCACGATCCCGATCACGATCGTATCGAGTCCGGGATTGGTGGCGACCAGCAGCGGCCACAGATATTGGTTCCAACCGTAAATGAACAAAATCACGAACAACGCCGCGATGTTGGCCGCCGAAACCGGCAGCACGATATCCCACAGGAACCGCAGCGGGCCCGCGCCATCCATCCGCGCGGCCTCCACCAGCTCGTCCGGGATCGCCACGAACACCTGGCGGAACAGCAGCGTCGCCGTCGCCGAGGCGATCAACGGCAGCCACAGCCCGGTGAATGTGTTGATCAACCCGAGATCGGCCATCACGGCATAGGTCGGAATGATCCGTACCTCGATGGGCAGCATCAGCGTGATGAAGATCAGCCAGAACGCGACCTGGCGCAAAGGGAAGCGGAAAAACACGATGGCGAAGGCGGACAGGACGGAAATCACGATTTTGCCGAACGCGATTGCCAGCGCCATCCCCAGAGAGACGAG
>JAYWAX010000137.1:0-17670 GCA_043782125.1 Acetobacteraceae bacterium
TTCCGCCAGCAAATACAAAGGCGTGGGTGGTCCGCCTACGCGGACCATGACACGAATGGTTGGCAACCGCGGATCATTATTTCCGGCCGCGGGTGCAAGACCCCTGCATGAACGCACAACTTTGGTTCGCACCCCGGGTTGAGAACGACTGGAATCGTCGCTCGATTTGGCATATTGTCTGCTTAAAGGAGCAATCGATATGTCCGATCTGAGATTGCCGGGGCCTCGGTCGTCCGGCGCCAGGGGCAAGCGCGGGGCTTCCGGCGCTGGGAAAGCTGACGGAGCGGCGACGGGCGGTGTTCTGGCGGCCAAGACGGCGGCCGCTGGTAAATATATGACCATCGATCCGGCGGGAGCGAAGGGGCAAGGAAAAAGTATGGACATCATGCCCCACGCGATGAAGAATCAGTTGCGCAAAGACGACGCGCCGTGGTCTGCCGCACGCGGTAAAGCGGCAGCGGAAACCTTCGCGGCCCAGGCGGCAAAACCGGTGGCGGCGAAGGCACCGGCGCTGTCCTATATCGCCGTGTATCGCGCCAGTCCGCTGGAGCGGATCGACATGATCCGCCAAGGTATCCCGGCGTCCGAGGCGAAGCGGCTGTTCGCGCAATTGCCGATCGGACAGGGGGCCGGCTTCAAGGCGCTGAATTTGTCCCCCGCCACGGTCAATAAAAAGGCCAAACTGGGCCAGGCGCTCTCCCCGGAGGAGGGCGAGCGAATCGTGGGCTTCGCGAAGCTGGTGGGGCAGTTGGAGGCGATGATCCAGGATTCAGGCGATCCGGCGGGTTTCGACGCGCGCGCGTGGATGGCGCGGTGGCTGACGGAGCCGTTGCCGGCGTTCGGAGGGGTGCGGCCGGCCGATCTGGTGGACACGATGGAGGGTCAGGGCATGGTGTCCGCCGCGCTCGCACAGATCCAGAGCGGAGCTTATGTTTGAGTGTTATAGTCTGGCGGATCGCGACCGATACGATGAGTTACGAGGCGGACGATCTTTCCGGCGTGGGTGCGAAAAGCACCGGCGGGCGGTGGAACGCGGTGGGCGATGCGCTTGTCTATGCTTCTGAGACGCAGGCGTTGGCGTGTTTGGAGACGGTGGTTCATTTGAACGCGGGTGGATTGCCGCTTAATCGGTATCTTGTTTCGGTGACGATTCCCGATGAGGTCTAGGGCATGGCGCGGCCGGAAACGCCGGGGAGCCTTCCTGTGGGGTGGGATGCCGATCCGTCTGGGCGGGCGAGCATTCAGTTCGGCACGGCGTGGGTACAGTCGATGGTGTCCGCGGCGATGAGGGTGCCGTCGGTCATTGTGGCGGATGAGTTCAACGTGTTGATCAATCCGTTGCATCCGGACAGCCGGGGTATTGTGGGCGTTAAACTGCGGAAGTGGTTGTTTGATCCGCGTCTGACGAAATCTGGGTGGTCTGGGTAATCGCGGCGAATGGCGGTTGGCGTTATGCGAGAATTTTCGTAACTGCCCAGGTCGGCGCCGTGCAACAGATCTCTGGCCGCCTCGATCCCATTTGGCCTCGTTTTTTTTGGTCTAAGCGAGACCAACAAACCTAATTCACTGTGCCTGACTGGGCATGCCGGCGTGCCTGCCTGGACAGTTACTGTTTTCAATCATTAAGTCAGAAGTGGCGGCTTGGCAGCATGACTTTTCTGATTCTCGAAGAACGTCAGAACCGCTTTGACCGTTCCATGCGGCAAACTGAAATTCTCCGCAAGCCATTCCAGGCCTTCTTCGCGGTTGGCGATCGGATCGCCGGGACTGACACGAGAATGGGCGATGATGGGCGCGCCAGACAGTTTGTCCGGCACGATTTCGACTTCGGGGCAGTCGGTCCAGTTCATTGGCAGTGTCCTCGCGAAGGAGGCCGGTCGCCAAGACCCTGGCTGTGACACCGTCCCCGGCAACGCACAGAGAACACTTCTCGGAACGCTTCCCGGGGATGACGAGGCAGACGGGTTTGGCGATCGGTCCTCTGCCGAACCTATAGCGCGGCCGGGGCGTCCGGCGTCACGGCAAAATGACACGCCACGAACCGCCCTCCCCCAAAATCGCGCAACGCCGGCATCTCCGTCCCGCAGCGCTCCACCCCGACGGGGCACCGCCCATGGAACCGGCATGCGTTGGGGTCCGGGTCAATCGGGCTCCGCGGCTCCCCCGTCAGTCGCGCCGCGTCCAGCCGCGCCCCGTCCAGCCTGGGCACCGCCGCCACCAGGCTGCGAGTGTAGGGATGCAGCGGCGCCAAGAACACCTGCGCCGCCGGGCCTGATTCCACGATACGGCCGAGGTACATGACAACCACGCGGTCGCACAGCAGCCGCACCACGTTCAGGTCGTGCGACACAAAAATATAGCTCAGCCCCAAATCGGCTTTCAGTTGCATCAGCAGTTTCAGCACCGTGACCTGAACCGAGACATCCAGAGCCGCGGTCGGCTCGTCCAGCACCAGCAAGCGGGGGCGTGTACCGATGGCGCGCGCAATGCCGACGCGGGCGCGCTGGCCGCCGGACAACTGGTGCGGAAAGCGGCCCAGAAGCTCCAACGGCAGCCCGCATTGCAGCGCGGCCTGCTCGACACGGGCCTGGAGTTCGGAACCTCGCAAACCAAGCAGGCGGCGGAGCGGGTCGGCGATGGCGTCGGCGGCGGTGAAGCGGGGGTTAATACTCTCGCCCGCGTCCTGAAAGACCATTTGGATATGGGCGCGATCGTCGTCGCGAGCGAAAACGCGGGCCGGGACCTCGGATAATTCGCGGCGGTTGAACCAGATTTTGCCGGCGCTGACGTCCAGCAGGCGGGTGATCAGGCGGACGAGAGTGGATTTGCCGCAGCCGGATTCGCCGACCAGGCCGATGGTCTCGCCCTGGTCCAGCGTCAGGCTGACGTCATCGACGGCGTGGACCTGGGACTGGGGAGCGTTGCCGAACAGGCGGCGGCGTCCCGCGGGGAAGCGTTTGCCGACCTGTTCCAGTTCCAGCAAAATTGTCATGCCCAGGCTCTATCGCGGAGGGATGCCCACGGCGCGTGGGAAGGGTCCGGACGCGAGCGGACGGACGCGCGAGCCGCTCTATCGCGAAGGTGTGCCGCGTCCGATGGCCCGGTCGAGCCGTGCCATGACGAGGGAGCGGCGGCCGCTGCCAACGGGATTGTCATGCCCCGGCTCCGTCGCGCGGATGTGCCGCGCCCTCTGGTCCGGTCGCGCCCTGCCATAACGCGGGCGGCGTCAGCGGGTTCCAGCAGCCGACGCCATGGCCGGGGCCGTGTTCGCGCATTTCGATCGCCTGGTCGCAGGCCGGGGTCTGGCGCTCGCACCGGGCGGCATAGCGGCAGTGCGGCAGATCCGCGCGCCGGAGGTCCGGCAGGCCGCCGGGAACGGACGTCAGCGAGTCGAGGCTGCCCGCGGCCGTCGGCGTCGCGGCGATCAGGCGGGCGGTATAGGGATGGGACGGACGGGCAAGGATGCTGGCCGTGTCCGCATCCTCGACCATGTGGCCCGCATGCATGACGGCGATGCGGCCCGCGCGCTCCGCCGCCAGCGCGAGGTCGTGGGTAATAAGGATCGTGGCCATTCCGGTTTCGGCCGCCATTTGCTGGATCAGGTCCATGACGACGGCCTGAGTGGTGACGTCGAGACCGGTCGTGGGCTCGTCGGCGATAAGAAGTTCGGGGCGGGCCGCGACGGCGATGGCGATCATGACCCGCTGGCACATGCCGCCGGAGAGTTCGAAGGGATAGGCCTTGGCGCGGCGGGACGGGTCGGGGATGCCGACATTTCGCAGGGCCTCGATGGCGCGGTCTTTGGCGGTGGACCGGGTGGCGCCGCCGTGGCGGACCAGAACGTCGGCGATTTGTTTGCCAACGGCGCGGATCGGGTTCAGGGCCGCGCGGGGGTTTTGGAAGATCATGGCAACGCGGCGGCCGCGGATGCGGGCGAGTTCGCCCGGTGGCGTCGCGATCAGGTCGGTGTCCCCCAACAACGCCCGCCCCCCGGTGATACGCCCAGCGGAGTCCAGCAGGCCCATGATGGCATAGGCGGTGACGGATTTGCCCGACCCGGACTCGCCAACCAGGGCCATGGTCTGGCCCGCGCCGACAGCGAAGCAGACGCGGTCGAGGGCGCGCACGACGCCGCCCCTGGTGTGGAAGGCGACGGAGAGGTTTTCGACGCGCAGGACCGGGGGTGGGGGGGCGCCGGTCATGGGGCGGAACCGGATGGGGCGCGCCATGCCGCTTCCGATGGCCCGGTCGCGCCGTGCCATAACAAATTCAGAGACTGCGGCGGCGCGCGCATTCCCTCCACGGGCACGGGGAATTGGGCAAAACTCATGTGCGGCGCCGGGGATCGACGATATCGCGCAGCCCGTCGCCAAGAAGGTTAAAGCAGAAGACCGCAAGCATCAGCGTGGCGCCGGGGAAAAGCGCGATCCACCACTCGCCGGAGACTATGAAGCTGGCGCCCTCGGCGACCATGATGCCCCACTCCGCCGTGGGCGGGCGAACACCCAGGCCGATGAAGGAGAGGCCGGCGGCGTTGAGAATCGCGTAGCCCATGGTCAGCGACATCTGCACCACCATGATGGGCATGATATTCGGCAGAACCTGGGTCAGCAGCAACGCGCCGTCGCGGTGGCCGGACAGGCGGGCGGCATCGACGAAGCCGGCGTCTCGCCGTGTCAGGGTCTCGGCGCGGGCGACGCGGGCGTAGAGGGGGAAATTCACGATCGCGGTGGCCAGGACGATGTTCGGGATGGTGTTGCCCAAAGCGGCGACGATGCCCATGGCGAGGATGAACAGCGGAAAAGCCATGATCGTATCGGCGATGCGCCCGACCACCGCGTCCACCCAGCCGCCGAAAAACCCGGCGGCGAGGCCCGCCAGGCCGCCCGCCGCGAACACCAGGGCGACGGAGGCCAGGGCGATGCCAATGTCCACGCGCGCCGCGACGACAACACGGCTGAGGATGTCCCGTCCGAGCTGGTCGGTGCCGAATAAATGCCGCCAGGTGGGGGCCTGGAGGGCGCGGGCGGTGTCGCTGGCGAGCGGATCGAAAGGCGCCACCGCGGCGCCGAGGACGGCCATGGCGGCAAAGGCGGCGAACAGCAGCGCGGCAATCAGCGTGACCGGGTTTTCACCAAGGACGTAACGCACATGCGCGAACGTCCCTGCGGCTTTACCCGCCTGCCTCGCCCCTCCACCCTGGGCGTCACCGGCAGGGGCTTCAAGAGGAGCGGATACGTTACTCATGCGCCGCGCCTCGCGCGCGGGTCGATGGCGCGGTTGAGAAGGTCGATGCCGAGATTAAGCACGACGTAGAGGACGGCCATGGTCAGGACGAAACCCTGGACAGGGGCGTAGTCGGAGGCGATCAGGGCCTCGACCGCGTAACTGCCGATGCCGGGCCAGGCGAAAACTTTCTCCACAAGAACGTTCGCGCCCAGAAGGAAGGAAAAGACCATGCCCAGTACGGTGACGACGGGCAGAAGCGCGTTGCGCAGCGCATAGGTCAACACGACGGTGGGGCCTGACAATCCGCTGGCGCGGGCGGTGCGGACGAATTCCGAGCCAAGAACGGCAAGCATGGACGCGCGGGTGATGCGGGCGATGGGGGCGAGCGCAAAGAGAGCCAAGGTGCAGGCGGGTAGGACGATTTGCGAAAACGCGGCGCGAAAGGTCGCGACGTCGCCGATAAGAAGTGTGTCGATAAGGAAAAAACCGGTTTTGGTGGCGGGCGGGCTGGCGAAGGCGTCGAGCCGCCCAAGGGGCGCGGGCATCCAACCCAACAGGAAGTAAAATACGTAGACGAGAAGCAAGCCGGTGAAGAAAACCGGCAGCGACACGCCCGCGGTCGCGACAATGCGGCAGATGTGGTCGATGAAGGAGCCTTGGCGGACCGCGGCCAGCACACCCAGGGGAACGGCGATGCCGATGGCGAGGATCAGGCCGCACAAAGTGAGTTCGGCGGAGGCAGGAAGACGATTGACAATCTCCGTCCTGACGGGTTGGCCCGTCGTCAGCGACATGCCCAGATCGCCATGGGACAGGGCAACGATATAGCGCCAGAATTGCACGGGAAGCGGAAGGTCCAAACCCAGACTGGCTTTGATCTGGGCTATTGATTCAGGCGAGGCGGTGGGACCGGCGAAATAAGCGGCTGTGTCGCCGGGCAGGACACGTGTCAGAAGGAAGGTGACCAATACCACGCCGCACAGCGTGGGTATGGCGCCGGCCAGACGGAACAGGACGGCGCGCATGGCCGCCTCAGACCCCCTTCACCAAAAACCGGAAATCCGGTTCTCTACTGGGCCAGTAAGTATAGCCGCTCATGTATTTCTGCATCGCGACATCGTGGAAGGGTTGGCAGATCGGAATCATCGGCACTTCGTCCATGCCCATCTGGAGAAAGGCTTTCACCTGCGTTTCGTAACTGGCGGTGTCCGTCGCGAAACGGGCGCCGTCGATCAGCTTGTCCATGTCCTTGTTTTGGTACGATGCCACGTTGAAGATCGAGTTTTTGCCGTGATAGTTCCAAAAGAAAAAATAATCCGGCCAGTCGAGCCAGCCGCCGAAGCGGTTGATCACCATCGGCGCGGTTTTCTTGTTCAACTCGCCGCGGAAATTGGCGCCGGGGATTTTGTTCAGCTCGACCTTGATGCCGATCTGCGCGAGGCTTTCCTGAACCAGGACGCCCATGGGCTCGGCGATTGTCGCGGAACCGGCGTCGAAGACCAGGGTTGTGGACACGCCGGCACCGCCGGTCGCGGCGGCGACAAGGGCTTTGGCTTTTTCGATATTGTAAGAATAATGGAAAGGGATGGGCCAGGTGGTCTTGGTATTGGTTTCGGGACCGCCGAACATCGGGACGCCGCGCCCGAACAATGCCGCTGACATGATTTTTTCGTAGGGAATGGCCCAGGCGATGGCCTGGCGGAGGCGGACATCGTTGAAGGGGGGATTGGCGGAATTCAGGGCGACGTACCAGATCGCGTTCGGCACGGGGACGGCGGCGACCCTGATTTTCCCCGCCTCGGCCAGGTCTTTGAAGTCTTTTGGGGGCAGGCCATAGGACATGTCGGCATCGCCACGCTCGATCAAGGCGCGGCGGGTGGAGGGCGACGGGATGTCGCGGGCGATGATGCGGCGAAGCTTTGGCAAAGGTCCGCATTTCCAGTCGTCGTTGCGGACATAAATTGTTTCGGTGCCGGGTTTCCAGCTTTCCACTTTGAAGGCGCCGCTGCCCGCGACGTTGTTTTTCAGATAGTCTTTGGCCCATGGATCGCCGTTGGCGTTGGCCATGGCGGTTTCGCTGTCGTAAACGATGGGAATGGTGACGCCCATGTCCGGCATGGTCAGTTTGTCGCGACGGATGAAATCGATGCGGAATGTTTTATCGTCGACAGCGACGAATTGTTCCGGTTTTTCCAGACTGCCCGCGGCCATTTGCGTGGTGGCGAAACCGCCGATCGAGACGGCGCGGTCCAGCGACCATTTCACATCCTTGGCCGTCACCGGGCGTTTGCTGTGAAATTGAGCATCTTCGCGTAGCTTAAATGTGCAGCTCATGCCGTCGCTCGCGACCTGCCAGGCGCTGGCGAGGCCGGGTTCGTAATCTTTCAGGTCGTGGGTCATGATCCCGTCGGCGAAAGGGACTCGCTTGAAGCGGATCAGCGTGTCGTAGCAATTCAGGGAGACGCCGTTGACGGGCTGCGCGGCGCCGATGCCCTGCATGTCCATGCTGTTGGGGCCGTATTCCTGAACCAGAAGCAGCGTTTCCGCGCGGGTGGGGGTGGGTTGCGCGGCGGCCTTGCGCACGAAGGGGGCAGCCAGAGCCGCGGCGGCGGTCGTTAAGACGGTACGGCGCTTCATGTGACCCTCGTTGTTCGTTAAGGGGGGCTCAGCAAGAAGCGTACCGCTCAGCCGTGTCTCGCCATGTGGCGCCCGATTTCCCGGGTTTTGGCGCCTTTGGCCGGCATTTCAGGGACGGCGTGGCGGGCATGGCGGCGATGCGGCCGGACGGTTCGAGGATTTCGTGGAGGTCCCGGGCGGTTTTCGGAGACGCCACCAATCCCGCGCCGGCCGGACAGCCTTCGCAATCTCTGGGATCGCCGGCAAGGCAAGCATCTGAAGTGGCTGTTATCGCGCCGCTTCGGTCACGCCGGCGATCCGGCCAGGCCAGCATTCGAATGCGGCCGGTTCGACGCTGCCCTCTCGTCGCCGCAGCTTTACCAATATCGCCAAGTAGCGCCATAAAAATCTTAAAAAGAATACGGTATCGAATATGCATTGACAAATATAATTTTTATCGTAATTTGTCGCGAAGCGGCGTATTATTTTATAATGGAGGAACTCTGTCATGCGTTTTGTCGCACCGGTTACCTGCTTCGGCTTATTCTTCTCGCTGGCGGCGCACGCCGGCGTTCCACTCCTGCAAAATGGCGGTTTCGAAGACCCAAATGGCGCCTGGGTGCAGGACGCCGGCGGCCTCAGCGGCTTCATGAGCCTGCAACCAGGCAGCACCTCGATCCCCGGCTGGATCGTATCGACGAATTCGCAGTCCGACGGGCCGACCGCCTGGATACGCGCGCCGGTGCAACCGTTCACCGGATCCGGATATGCTTTTACGGCCTGGGAAGGCTCGTATTATTTCGATTTGGTCGGCGTTCATTCGAACGCGCTCAACAGTATCATCAGCCAAACGATTTCCGTCGCGCAGGGCACCTCGTACAAGATTGACTTTAATTGGGGCAACATCAGCGACGGGCTGGTCACGGTCACTGTGGACGGTGCGAATGTTGTGTTGTCGACCCCGCTTGGCAACGCGTCGTACCCCGGTCAGACCAACGCATGGACATTGATGGAAGGTACGTTCGTTGGCGGCTCCAATCCCAATCCCGTGCTGTCGTTCGGATATGGACCGCCCGGCCAAAACGCCGTAACCATCGTGATCATCGACGGCGTTTCGCTGACCGCTGCAAGTAGCACCGATGTTCCGGAACCCATGACATTGAGCTTGTTCGGGATGGCGCTGGCGGGCCTGGCGGCGAGCCGCAGCCGCCGTGCGGGCGGCAAACGATAACAAAGCCGTGCAGGCGGCGAAAAGGTAACAAGCAAGCGGATTGGACCGCCAGATCGCCAAACGGCGTCGCGCGGACCAGCCTACGGCAACGGCGAAGAATAACCGCTCCGTTTTGAGGCACGCGCCGCCACACCCCGTCATGGTCCGCGAAGGCGGACCATGACAGGATCGTTTTGACCGATTGACTCGTTAATCTTTGGGCGTCGCCTACGACCTCTGGGTTGCGCCGGACGCACTCGGCGTAACCCGGTCCTGCCGGGGCGTTCTTCCGGCGGCGCAATGGTCCGCTTGCCGGCCCTCGACCGGCGGCTTGCCGCGCATACCGGCCCGGAAGACCGGGAGGTCAAAGCGAATCGTAGTCCCGCGAAACCTGGCCCGCCCCCATTCTTGGGGGGCACAAGCCCGGCGCGGCAATTGACTGGCGACACGGGCTTTGCCGGTCAACTGCCGCGCCAGGTCTTTTTTGTCGAAGGCGAGACCGGCAGCAGCACGTGGTATTGCCGCTCCGGCTCCGCGATCGAAAATCGTAATGGTGTTTTTGCCGACGACCCAACGCCGCACCGGTCCCCCCGATTCGTTCTTTTCCCTGTCGTTGGTCCCGCCACGACCGATCGCCTGCTTCCAGCGGGTTTCGACAGGAAAAGATGTACGGACTGACGAGAAACGGGAGACGTGGACAACGCGCACATCGGAATCAATCCGGAACGAACGCCGATTTCCCCCGCGGCAGGAATGCGCCCGTGCCTTTGGCCGCCTTAAGAACGCCGTCTTCCACGACAATACGCCCGCGCACCATCGTCGTGACCGGCCAGCCCGTGACCTCGATGCCTTCGTACGGCGTGTAATCGCTGCCGTCGTGCAGATCGGCGTGGCGGATGGTTTTCGTCAGCGTGGGGTCCCAGATGGCGATGTCGGCGTCGGCGCCGATGGCGATACTGCCTTTCTTCGGATAGAGGCCGTACGCCTTCGCGTGATTGGTCGCGGTAATCCGCACGAAATGCGGCAGATCGATGCGTCCCTTGACCACGCCTTCGGAAAACAGGATTGGCAGACGCGTTTCGATGCCCGGAATACCGTTCGGCACCCAGCGAAAACTGGTGCGGCCTTTGGGGGTGAGTTTGCCTTTTTCGTCATTGTACCGGAACGGACAATGATCGGACGAGTAAAAATCGAAAATCCCCTGCTCGATGCCAGCCCAACAGGCGTCCTGGCTTGGCTTGTCGCGGGGCGGAGGGGAGCAGACGTATTTTGCGCCCTCCATGTTCAGGCCTTCCAGGTCCTTCGCGGTCAGCATCAGATATTGCGGGCAGGTTTCGGCCAGCACTTTCACCCCGCGGGCGCGGGCGCGTTGGATTTCCTCGATCGCTTCGCCATTGGACACGTGGACGATGACCAGCGGGACGCCCGCGACCTCGGCGAGCGTGCAGGCGCGGTGGGTGGCTTCGCGCTCGGCGGGAATCGGGCGGGAGGTTGCGTGAAAGCGCGGCGCGATCTTGCCCTCGGATTCAAGTTTGGCGGTCAGATGGCGGATGATATCGTAATTTTCGGCATGGACCATGACCAGCGCGCCGGTGCCTTTGGCGACGGTCATGACGTCGAGGATTTGTTCGTCGGTCAGCGCGAGTCCTTCGTACGTCATGAAGACTTTGAAGGACGAATATCCGTCGGCGATCGCGGCGGGCAGTTCCTGGCCCAACACGTTCGGGGTCGGATCGGACACGATCAGGTGAAACCCGTAATCGACGTAACACTGTCCGGCGGATTTTTCGTGATAGGCGTTGATCGCCTGGCGCAGGCCCTGGCCGCGTTCCTGCAAGCAGAACGGGATCACCGTGGTGTTGCCGCCGAACGCGGCGGAGCGGGTGCCGCTTTCGAAGTCATCGGACTGCACAACATCGGGGCCGCTTGGCTGCGCGAGGTGCACGTGGCTGTCGATGCCGCCCGGCAGCACCAGCTTGCCGGTGGCGTCGACGATCGTCGCGGCCTCGCCAAGGTCGAGGCCCAGGGCGGCGATGCGGCCATGACGGATGCCGACATCGCAGACCGTGACATCGGCGCCGGTGACGACGGTGCCGCCCCGGACAATCAGATCGAAGGCAGCCATGGGGTTACTCCTGAGATCGCGAGGATTGGGGTGCAAGGGATGGGCCAGGGCGAGACGCGCCCCTCATGGACCCGCCTCCCGCATCGCCACCGCCACCGCCCGCCGCCAGATACGCGACATCGTGCTCTCCCGGTCGCCGGAAATCGTCACCGATCCCCGCCGCGGCCCGGACGAGACCGCAATCCCCGGGTCCATATCCAGAATCGTCCGGTAAACCGCGCCCTCTGGCACCAGCCGCCCGTCCGATCCCTGGCGCACCGCGACCCCGCCGCCATGAATCGACGCCAGTTCGGGCGCCTCCAACACCGCGATCGCGCCCGGGGTGACGGAGCGCACGGTCAGCTTCAGCGGCGGCTCGCCATTCTCCGGGTAAAACCAGGCTTCCGCGCCGGGATGCACGCGAGCGACGTCGCCCTCTTCGACCTCCGCCTCCACCACCACATCCGCGGGATCGATAAGCCACCCCAACGCCTCCCGTCTGGGCAGCCAGACGCCCGTCTGGGCGTCGCGCGGCACATCCGCCAGCACACCGGCGAAGGGCGCGCGGATCGTCAGTTGGGCGGCCTGCGCCTCCGCCGAGCGCAGCCGGGCCAGCGCGCTTTCCAGTTGCACGAACGTGACCTGAAGGTCGGCGGCTTCCTCGGGGTCGAAGGCCTGTCCGGTCAGGCGGGCGCGGATGCCCGCCAGTTCCTCCAGCGCCACCGCCCGCTCATGCGCCAGATCCGGTCCTTCCAGCACGAACAGCACCTCCCCCGCCGTCACACGGGCGCCATTCGGCGCGGCACGGATCAGTTGCCCAGAGGCCAGGGTTTGCAGCGGCGCCTGGCGCGCGGCGCGCAGCAACGCGGGGGCGGTGATGCTGGTACGCCAGGGAGTCGTCGCCAGCGCGATCGCCGCCAGCACTGCGAGACAGGTCAGCACGGCGTTCCGGGTCCACCCGGCGATGGGCGCGAGGCGGCGCCATATCCGCATCTCCGCCGCGATGGGACGGACGATGAACCAGCCGATTTCCACCGCCATCAAAAATATTCCCAGCAACTTGAAGGTCAGATGGTAGACCAAAACGGCGATGCCCAGGAACAAGCCGAACCGGTAGATCCAGCAGGCGAAGGCATAGGCGATCAGACCGCGGCGGCGGCCGGGAGACATCGCCTCGGGCGGTTTGTGGCGCAGACCGAACAGGACCTCGCGCATCCACCAGCGGGCCAAAGCGAAGGAACGATCCTGGAGATTTGGCTCGTCCAGGAAGTCGCCAAGCAGGAAGTAGCCATCGAAGCGCATCAACGGATTAACGTTGACGGCGACGGTGATGAGCCAGGTGGAACCGGACAGCAGAAACGCGGCGGTGCGCGCGGGTCCGTCCGGCAGCACGCACCAGGCCAGCGAGGCGAAGACGGCCAGCACGATTTCGGCCGCGATGCCCGCAGCATCGATGGCCAGCCGCTGGCGGCGATCCGTCAGGCGCCAGGCGTTGGTGCAATCGGTCCACAGCATCGGCCACAACACCAGCAGCGCGACGCCCATGCCCGGCACCCGGCAGCCGAAGCGCTTCGCCATCAGCCCGTGCCCGAGTTCGTGGATCGCTTTGGCGAAGGTCAGCGCGAGCCCGACCAGGAACGCCCCCTGCACGGAAAACAGATGCAAAAACCCGTGCGTGTAGCTCTCCCATTGCTGGCCGATGAGGTAAAACGCCACCATGGCGAGCCCGGTCAGAACGGTGAGAAACCATCCACTGCATAAAATCCGCATTGCCGGTTGCAGCACCGCGAGAAACCGGTCCGGATCGACCAGCCGCACGCGCAGGAACAGATAGTTTTTCAGCAACCATTGCGCCGCCGAGACCCGGCGCGCCGCCGCCTGCCCCGCCAGCCTCTGGGCGCCGCCGGGACCCGAGGGGACGGTCAGGCTGGCGCGTTCGGCAAATCTGAACACCTCCATCACCTCCGCCACGCCGATCTTGAACGCGGTGCCTGCCGACACGGCGGCGGCGATCGCGCCGGGATGGCGCAGCCCCCAATGGCACAGGATTTCGAATTCCAGCCGCCCGATCCGGAGATACCGATGCAACGCCGGATCGTACAAGGTCCACGATGGCTCCCCGTTGCGGCCCGCCGGTCCTGGGGACAGGGCGATGTCGTCGCGCAGGGGCGGCAGCGGTGCGGGCGGTCTCGGTTGCGGTTGGGGCGGCGCCGCTTCGCGCGGTCGCGGTTCGGGCGGCCGTACGGCGGCCGGGTTTGGGCCGGTCAGAACGACAGCCATTCGCGCACCGCACCCAGCGGGCGGCGCAGCACCCAAAACAAGAACGGCGCGCGCGGCCCGAATATCTTCGCCGTCCCCTTCAAGCCCAGACGCAGCCCTTCCGGCACGTCGTCCAGATGGGCGCGAAAAATATAGCTCAGCACCCCATCGGTTCCCGGGGCGCTGGCATACCCCGCGAATGCCAGCCGCCCATGCGAGGGCCGGTCCGGGCTCACATTGGAAAAGAACAGCACCTCGGCCTCCGGTTCGAACGTGACGACCTGGGATACGGGCACGTGGATGTCAAGGTCGGCGCCGCGCGCGGGCGCGACGATCATGATGCGTTCGCCGAGAACCAGGGGCCGCCCGCTCCATTGCCGCGCGTCGTCGAACACCGCGACCCCGGCCGCCGGTGCTTTCACCTGCGCGCGTTCCAGCATGGAGCGGCCATAGGCGACCTCCAGGTCCGCCTGCGCGATCTTGCTTTGCAGGACCGCGAGACGGCCCTTACCGCGGGGATCGAGCATCGCGCGCTGGGAAGCCTCGCGGAACTCCGCGCGCGCGATTTCCTGGGCTTTTTCCGCGATTTCCAGGCGTGCCCGGCGCTCGGTCGTACCGAACGACACCAGCGGCGCGCCTTGTGCGACCGCGGCACTGGGGGTGACATGGACCGTCTCCACCACCCCGTCGAAGGGCGCGCGCACCGGGAACGGCGCGGCGGCCACCAATTCGGCGGGTGCCAGAACGGACGAGCGGACCGGCAACAGAGAGAGCCCCAGCAGCAGCACCACCGCGACGCCAGCCCAGACCGGGCGCCGCCGGTACCAGGCAAATTGTCCCCAACGGCGCCCGGTGCGCGGCAGTTCCTCCAGCGCGAGGCTCATCGCGTAGGTGCCCGCCAGCAGGTCCAGTATGCGGATTTCGCCGTCCAGCCACGGGTCGTGCCGCCCGAACAACAATCCGCCGGTCATGACGCCGCGGCGGTCGATCAGCGGGCACCACAAGGCGGCCGGCGGAAAGGAGTCGGACCAGTCTCCCGGCGGCAGGCCGAGGCTGGCAGCATCGAGCGGATGGATCTCGCGCGCTCTCGACGTTTTGACCGCGGCTGCCATGGTCCGGGCGAGCCAGCGATAATACGGCCCGTCCGGATCGGCGGCGGCGACGCCCGACACAGCCGCGACCCGCCCGTTCCGCCAGAACGCCGCCTGCTGGTATGGCACGACGCTCAGGGTGTCGTTGACCATGAGATAGCCAAGCTCTGCCGCCACGCTGTTCCGCGCGCGCTGTTCCAGATCGAGCAGCGCCGACAGGCGCAACAACTGAGAGTTGGCGCCGATGTCCCGCCCGCCGGGTTCGCTCATGCCTGTTTTCCCGCTCCGCTCACGCCTGTTTTCCCGCTCCGCTCACGCCTGTTTTCCCGCTCCGCTCACGCCTGTTTCCCCGCTCCGCTCATGCGTGGTTTTCCTCGCCGCTTATAGCGACGGTTCGAACGTTTGGCTCTCGGCGCGGTCTCTGTCACACGTCATGGCACGACTCGATCGGGCCATCGGACACGGCACGGCGATTGGCCGAGAGGCACGTCCCGCGGCCGGCCGTGGCCACTTCCGCGATGGCGTGCCGCGCCCGATGGCCCGCTCGGGGGCGTGCCATGACGGGTTAGTCCGTCCCAATGCGTCAATCGTTCGTGTGGTTGAGAGTTCGCCCGCTTGCATTGTCCGCTCAAATCTATGTTTGCTTGCTCCGCTCACGCCCGGTTTTCCGCTCGGCTCAGGCCTGTTCCCACGCCGCTCACGCTTGGTTTTCGGCTCCGCTCACGGCGGACTGAACGTGGCGTGGCCGCTCATACCGGATAACAATTCCGGCGCCGCGCCGGTCAGGGCGCCATAGGCCTTGATCGACTGGCTGACCGCATCGACTTTGCCAGACAGCCGGATCAGCTTCGCGGCGTAGGTTTTCCCGGTTTCATCCACGGTGACCTCGAACGGGCTGCCTTGTGTCAGCCATGCAAGCCAGCGCGACGGCACGATCAGTTCAAGGTCCAGGGTCCGGTCGTCGATCAACTCCATCAGCGGTGTGCCGGGCCCGACGAATTGATGCGCCAGCGTCGCGATTCCGCCGATCCGCCCGGAAAACGGCGCTTTCACCGTGCAGTTGGCCACGACCGCCGCCGCGATCTGCATTTCGGCGGTCGCGACCTCCATCTGCGCGGCAGCCACGCGGTATTCCAGATTGCTGCCGGTCCCAAGGTCGCGCAGCCGTGTGTTGGTGGACAGAATCTGGCGCTTTTCCTCCAGCACGCCCTTCGCGCGCGCCAACGCCCCCTCCTGCTCGGCGCAGACGAAGCGGGCCAGCACCTGGCCCAGTTCGAATCGGTCGCCATCGCGCAACGGAAACTCCGCGAGCCGGCCGGCCATCGGCGCGCTGACAACCGCGCTCACGCGGGCCACGACCTGCACCCGGATTTCCGGCCAGGCGCCGCCTGAGCCCGGCGGGCGAACCCCGTCGAGGATGGTCCCCGCGCCAGAGGACGACGGTTCCGCCGCCCAAGCCTGCGGGAACAAGCGCCCAAGGAACATGCCCCCTGGGAACATGCCCCCTGGGAACATTCCCCCCAGGACCATGTCCCCTGGCAGCAACGCCTGGGCGCACACCTGGACACAGATCGCGGCAAATACCGCGCGCGCACCCCATCCGCGGCGGAACCCGCGCGCGCGGGCCAGTCCCACGTCGCGCAACCCGCCCATCGCCCGTTTCAATTCGGGCGCGGCTCGCCCTGGGGCGCCGCCGCCGCGACCGGAGGCGCCGATGGCGGCGGCAATTCCGCCGGCGGCAGCAAACCCGCGTTGAACCGCGAGATCGCCTGTTGGACATCCTGGCTCAGCTTCGGCAGCTCGCCGAGTTCCGTACTCGGTGGCACCAGATCGTGGCCCGTCGCGGTGTAAAGATTGGCCAGCGCCGTATAGGCATCGGCCGCGGCCCGCGCGCGATCGTATTCCGCCAGCATCGCCGCCAGGTCACGGCGCACACGCTGCGTCGCCGGCTGCGCGCCGGCCTGCGACGCGTTCGACGACGCCCGTGCGATCGCCTGCTCGATCCGGTTAACCTCCGTCGCAGTGGCGAGGTCGTCAAGCGCCGCGACATACTCGCGATAACCGATATGGATCTGGGTCAGCACTGCCACCCCCATGGCCAGGCGCCGCGCCTTCGCCACCTCCACCGCCGCCTTCGCCGCAGAAATCGCCAACGGCCCCTGAATGAGGCTGACCAGGTTATAGGTCGCGCGCAGGCCCATATCGGACCAGTTATGATTGTACAACAACCGCTCGCTGTCGTAATTCAGCCCCCCGAGGATGCCGACCCCGGGCATCATCTTCAGGACCTCCTTATAGATATCCTGGCGGTCGATCTTTTCCTGGTAGGCCGCTTCGCGGATTTCCGGCCGTTGGCTCAGCGCCACGGTCTCTAACGCCTGCATGTCCACATTGGTCGGTTTGCGTGGCACGGTGTCGACTGGCTGCACCATCCGCAACGGAAGATCGGGCGGCACCGCAATCAGGGCCGCCAACCGAGCGCGCGACGTCGTCAAATCCGTCCGCATATGCCGCAACTGGGCGATCACCCGCAGCAAATTCTCCTGGTAATCCAGCGTCTGCGCCGCCGGTTGCAACCGCGCGTTCGTGGTCTTGCGCGACGCCGCCAAAATCCGTTCGGCGTCCGCCAGCAGCGGTTCCAGGCGCGGCAGCAACTTGTCCGCGATCGCCGCCTGACGGTAAGCTGCCTGCACGCCCTTGACGATATTCTCGATCACCTTGCGCCGCCGCTCCACCGCGACCAACGCGCGATAGCCTTGCTGGCGCGCCTGGAAATAGCTGACGCCCACGTCCAGCAAGTTCCACGAAAACACCAGATCCGCGTTGAAGTGCCGCCGCGAAGTGGAATAGGACGGTTCCAGCGACTGAATCCGCGTCAGTTCCGAGATCGAGGTCGCCGCGTTGTCGTTGGATCGCATGCTATAACCTGCGTCCGCCGCCAGCTTTGGCAGCATCTGCGTCAGCGCCAGATCGATTTCCCGTTCCTGCAACGTCTGTTCCAGACGGCTTTGCATGATGTCGTAGTTATACTTCAGCGCCCGGGCGATGGCCTCCGACTGCGTCAGGGGGCCCATCAGGGGGATGTATCGCGCGGACAGCGTCTCGTGATCCGCGCGGGCACGGTCGGCGTGCTCCCCCGGCTGGATCGGGTCCGGCCGGAT
>JAYWAX010000138.1:0-2332 GCA_043782125.1 Acetobacteraceae bacterium
AACGGTCGAACGAACCAGCGACCAAACGATTGCCAGAACGCTTGACGTCGTTGCGTAACCACGAGGGCCAGAGGCACGTGCGTTGCTGCGTAGGGGGTCCACATAAGCCCCCCCCCCCCCCCCACGCAATAGAAAATTCGGCCCGGCGAGATTTTTTTTCTTGCGCCAGGACCCCAGCGACACGGGCGGGCCTCTTTTCCTTGGTCCCGCGCCACGCCTTCGTTACAACCCCCAGCACAATCAGCGAAAAGGCCAATCGGCATGGCACTCTGGGACCACGGATACGTCACCGACGTCGCGTACACGACCAACGCCTATGTGGAGACGACACCCAGTTGGCTCGCGGCCTGCTCGCTTTTGCTGCAACAACAGCCAACCGACCTGATGGCGCCATTCCGCTACGCCGATCTGGGCTGCGGTAATGGTCTCAACGCCATGATCGCCGCCGCGACCAATCCGAACGCGGAGGTCTGGGGCTTCGACTTCAACCCGACCCATATAGAGAGCGGACGCGCCCTCGCCGCCGCCTCTGGGCTGACCAACATCCGGTTCGAGGAAACGTCGTTCGAAGCGCTCGCCACCGGCGCGGCCGAGCTGCCCGGACACTTCGACCTGATGGTGTCGCATGGCGTCCTGAGCTGGATCTCCCTGGAAAACCGGCGGCACCTGGCTGGTGCCTTCGAACGCTGGCTGCGGCCGGGCGGTCTCAGCTATGTCAGCTATAACGTTTCCACTGGTTGGGCGGCGATGGAGCCGATCCGGCTGCTGATGCAACAACTGGCCGAGCTGGGACAGCGGCGCACCGATCAGGAAGTGCCGGATATCGTTGCCACGCTGGAGCAATTGAAGGCCGGCGGCGCCCTGTTCTTCCAGGCTCACCCTGGCCTGGAAGCTCGTCTGGACCAACTGAAGCGTATGGACCATCGCTATATCGCCCATGAATTCCTGAACCGGGATTGGCATCCCGTCATGTTCGCGGATGTCGCGGATGCGATGAAGGAGGCCCGGACACAGTACATCGGTAGCGCCACCCTATTGGAAAACATCGACGCCCTGTCAGTGCCGGCCAATGTCGTGCCCATTCTGAATACCGTTCGCGATCCCGGGATCCGGGAAACCATGCGGGATCTCGCCTCTGCCAAATCGTTCCGCCGCGACCTGTGGCGCCGCGGAGGAGAGCCGCTTCCGATGCTGGAACAAAGTGCCAAACTGGAAGCGCTCAGCCTTGTATGGACCGGCAAAGCGGCCGAGAATCCCATCCAGTTCGCGACTCCCTTCGGCACGCTGACAGGGCAGGCGGAATTCTACGGCCCGATGACGGAGTTACTGCGCCGGGGCCCGGTCACCGTCGGACAGTTACGCGCCATTCCCGGTCTGGGCGGCCGCCCGCTTGGCGACTTCGTCCAGGCGGCGATGCTGTTAATCGGTGCCGGATATGCCTTCCCAGCGTCGCCTGCCGCCGGCCTTGCCGAAACCGTCGCGGCCACCGCGCGGCTGAATGCCGCCATCCTCGCGCGGATTCGTTTGGGCGTGGACCTGCCTTGCTTCGCCTCGCCGGTCGCCGGGTGCAGCGTCGCTGTCGCCGTGATGGAAGCACTGGCGATCGGCCAGATCGTGGAGGGCCTGGCGCCGGCGCTCGACCCGCTGACCGACGCCGTCCTGAAGGATCTCGGGCAATCCGGACGTTCGTTGATGCACGAAGGCGAACTCGTCCGCGATCCAGTCCAGGCGCGGGCCATGGTGTCCAACACGATGCGGGACTTCATCGCGGGACGGTTACCTTTGTTCCGGACGCTTGGCCTCGTCCCGGCCTGACCGATGCGCATCCACCTGCAAAGCCCATCCGCCGATCCGCTGTTCGACTTCTCCCACGCCTTGTGGGACGCGGCGGTGGCGCGCGCCCCCCGCCTCAGTGGCTCGCACGAAATCGGTGTTGGCCAAACCTCCGCCGATTTCGCCGCCGCGATCCTGGACGCCGAAGCCCTGATCTGCGACGCGAGTGTGATCGAGGCCTTCTTCCCCTGTGCCGCCCCCCGCCTGAAACTGTTGTTCGTCACCAATGCGGGCCTGGATCGCCTCGCGCCGTTCGACTGGCTGCCCGCCGGCACGATTCTGATGAACAATCGCGGCACCCACGCGGCCAAAGCCGGGGAGTTCGGGATCATGTCGATCCTGATGCTGGCCAGCCAGATCCCGGCCATGGCGACCAACCAGCGCGCCGGAGAATGGCGGAAACTCTGGGGCGGCGTCGTCGCGGGCGAGACCCTGACGATCGTCGGTCTGGGCTCTCTTGGCGGCGCCATAGCGCGCCATGCCGCCGGATTCGGGATGA
>JAYWAX010000139.1:0-6499 GCA_043782125.1 Acetobacteraceae bacterium
GTCTGGCTCTGGTTGCTGACGATGCATGGCGGGTTCTGGCGCGCGGGGCCGATTTTGCCGGTCGCGGTGCCGGCGCGGGCGCCCGAAGTGGCCGTGGTCGTGCCGGCGCGCGACGAGGCGCCGTTCATCGAACGCACCCTGAAATCGTTGCTGAGCCAGGATTATCCGGGCGACTTGCGCGTGACATTGGTGGACGATCGAAGCGAGGACGGCACCGGCGCGATCGCGGCGGGGATTGCGGATTCGCGGCTGACGGTGGTGACCGGCGCACCGCGTCCGGCAGGGTGGGCGGGCAAGTTGTGGGCCGTGTCGCAGGGCGTGGCCGCGTCTGGCACGCCAGAGTATTACTTGCTGACCGACGCGGATATCGACCACTTGCCGACTCATCTGTCCAGCCTTGTGGCGCTGGCGGAGCAGCACGATCTGGACATGGTTTCCGAAATGGTTACATTATCGTGCGACAGTTTCGCGGAAAAAGCACTGATTCCGGCCTTCGTGTTCTACTTTCAGTTGCTTTATCCTTTTGCATGGGTTAACGACTCGTTATCTGAGACAGCCGCCGCGGCTGGCGGAACCGTCTTAATTCGACGGCGGGTTTTGGCGAGGATTGGTGGGATCGAAGCCGTGCGAGGTGCGTTGATCGACGATGTCGCCCTGGCCGTTGCCGTGAAGGCCGGCGGGCGGATTTATTTGGGACATTCGGCGCAGGCGCGCTCGATTCGTCCGTATCCGGGTTTTGGGGATATTTGGCGAATGGTGGCGCGTTCCGCCTACGCGCAGTTGCGGTTCTCCCGGGTTTTGCTGGCGGCGACTGTTCTTGGCATGGTACTGGTCTGGCTGGTGCCGCCCTTCGCCGCCTTGTTCGGCCATGGCTGGACTCGCGGGTTGGGCGCGCTGGTCTGGGCCATGTTCGCCGCGTCCTATCTGCCCACATTGTCCCGGTTCCGGCGGTCCTGGGTGTGGGCGGTTTTTCTGCCGGCGATTGCCTTGTTTTATTTGGCGGCCACGATCGGGTCCGCGGTGAACCATCACCGGGGCCGCGGCGTGGTCTGGAAGGGACGCGCCTATGCAGGAGGCTCGCCATGAACACGATGGCTTTTGAGACCGGGAAACCCAATGTCGAGGTGTGGTCTGGGAAGGATCGCGGCGACGAGAATTTCCCGGTTGGCTCGCGGCTGATCGGGCGGCGCGCCCGCCCGCACATGCACGCTTATTATGCTTTCGCGCGCAACGCCGATGACATCGCCGATTCGCCCGATCTCTCGCCCGAGGAAAAGATCGCCCGCCTGAACGTGATGGAGGAGGTGGTGCTTGGCAAGCGGCTGGACGGCGCGCCAAGCGCGGAAAAGCTGCGGCGCAGCCTGACGGAAACCGGGGTATCGCCGGTGCATGCGACCGATCTGTTGATCGCGTTCCGCCAGGATGCTGCGAAGCAACGTTACGAGACCTTCGACGAACTGTACAATTACTGCCGGTATTCGGCGGTGCCGGTCGGACGCTATGTGATCGATCTGCACCGGGAGAGTCACGGCTGTTACCGGGCGTCCGACGCGCTGTGCATTTCGCTGCAATTGCTGAATCATTTGCAGGACTGCGGCAAGGACATGCGGGAGCTGGACCGCTGCTATATCCCGCAGACGCTGATGCGGCATTTCCAGGCGACGGAACGGGATTTGCTCGGCGCGGCGGAAACACCGGCGCTGCGCCGCGCGTTCATCACCATCCTCGACCGCGTGGACCGGTTGAATCTGGCGGCCGAGGACCTGCCTTATTTGGTGCGGAACCGGCGGCTGCGGGCGGAAACGACGTTCATCTGTAACCTGGCGCTGCGCCTCGCGGACCGGTTGGGCAAGAACGATCCGCTGGCGAACCGGGTCAAACTGTCGAAAATGGACGGCGCGATGGGGATGATGCGCGCGGTGGGAGCGCTTGTGTGGCGCTGAACACGACGCCGCTGGGGGTTGCTCAGGCCGATCTGAATGAGGTGGAAGGCCTGGTCCGGCGGGCCGGGACGTCGTTTTACCGCGGCATGCGCGTGCTGCCGCTGGACCGCCGCTACGCGATGTACGCGATCTACGCGTTCTGCCGGATTGTCGACGACATCGCGGACGAAGAAGGCACGCTGCCGGAGAAACTGCGCGGGCTGGCGGCTTGGCGCGCGCACGTCGCCGGGTTGTACTGCGGCGAGTCGGAGGGGCCGGTCACCCGCGTTCTGGTCGCGGCGGTGGAACGTTTCAGCTTGCGCGAGGAAGATTTCGTGGCCGTCATCGACGGCATGCGCATGGACGCGGAAACGGCGATCGTGGCGCCGCCGCTTCAGGAACTCGATCTTTACTGCGATCGGGTCGCCGCGGCGGTCGGGCGGCTTTCGGTCCGGGCGTTCGGCGATAGCTCGGCGGAGGCGGATCGGGTCGCCTGGAATTTGGGGCGGGCGTTGCAACTGACCAATATTCTGCGGGACATCAAGGAAGACGCGGAGCGCGGGCGGTTATACTTGCCGGCGGAATATTTGGATGAGGCGGGTGTGCCACGCGACGCGGGGGCGGCTGCGGCGCATCCGGCGCTGGCGCGGGTGTGTTCGCGGCTGGCGGCGGACGCGCAAGGGTATTTCCGGGACGCGCGGGCGGCGATGGCGAAGTGCGACCGTGTTGCGATGAAACCGGCGCGGTTGATGGCGGAAACCTACGCGGCGATCCTGACAGGCCTGGAAAAAAGCGGCTGGCGGGATATCTCGGCGCGAGTCAGCCTGCCGTTGTGGCGGAAGCTGTGGCTGCTGGCGCGGTTTGGGCTGGGTTGAGCGAACGGCGCCGGCGTTGCCCGGACGATTACAACAAATCCAAGGCCTGCTTCCGCCCAGGCGGCCGGTGCGCGGCGTCGATTTCCGCCAGGTCCCCATCTGTCAGCGCGAGGTCTGCCGCCGCCGCGTTGTCCCGGACATGCGCCGGGTCGGACGCTTTCGGGATGGAAATCACATGCGGATGCCGCAGCCCCCAGGCCAGCGCGACACGCGCGGGCGTGACCCCATGGCGCGCCGCGACGGCGATCAACGCGGGGGAGCGCAGCAGGCGGCTGGTCGTGTGGGACAGCGGCGAATAGGCCATGACCGCGATCTTCCTCGCCGCGCACCAGGGCAGCAGATCGTATTCGATGCCGCGGCTGCCGGGGTGGTACAGCACCTGGTTCGCCGCGCACGAACCGCCGCCAGGCACCTTGGCCAGTTCCTCCATGTCCGAGGTGTCCAGGTTCGACACGCCCCAATGGCGGATTTTCCCGGCTTGCTTCAGCGCCTGGAACGCGGCGACGGTTTCGGCCAGCGGATGGCCGCCGCGCCAGTGCAGTAAATACAGATCGATCCGATCAGTTTTGAGCCGTTTCAGGCTACGTTCGCAGGCGGCGGGCACGCCCTGGCGGGAGGCGTTCTGGGGATAGACTTTGCTGACGATGAACGCCTCGTCGCGCCGTCCCTCCACGGCCTTGGCCACGATGCGTTCGGCGCCGCCATCGGCGTACATCTCCGCCGTGTCGATCAGGGTCATGCCAAGATCAATCCCCAGTCGTAACGAGGCGATTTCGTTGGCGGCTTCGGTGGGGCGCTCGCCCATGTTCCAGGTGCCCTGGCCCAGGGCGGACACCTGCTCGCCAGAGGGAAGGCTGACGGTGCGGATCATGCTGCCGCCGCTTCCACGGCGCGCATCACGCGCAGGAAGTTCCCGCCCCACAGCTTTTCCAGCGCGGCTTTGTCGTAGCCGCGGCGCGCCAGCTCCAGCGTGATGTTCGCGGTGTCGCCCGCGTTCCGCCAGTCCTTGAACCAGCCGCCGCCGTCGAAATCGGAGGAAATGCCGACGTGATCGATGCCGATCCGCTGCACCGCGTAATCGACATGATCGGCGAAGTCGGCGGTGGTCACTTCGTCCGGCTTCGCGCCCGCTTTCAGGAAAGCGGAGACCGCCGTGATCTGGATGACCCCCTTCACGTCGCGGATAATGTCGAGCTGCCAGTCCTTCATGTTGCGCGAATGGTCGCACAGCGCGCTGATACAGGAATGGGTGGACACGATCGGCGTGGCCGAAACCTCCGCCGCCTGCGCCATCGTATCGCGCGAGGTGTGCGCGACATCGACCATGATGCCCAGGCGATTCAACTCGGCGATGGCCTGCACGCCGACGGGGGACAGGCCGCCGTGCTCGGTTTCCCGGTCGCCCAGATCGCGGCGCGGGTTGCAGGAATCGGCGAGCGCGTTGTGGCCGTTATGGGTCAGCGTCAGATACCGGGCGCCGCGGGCGCGGAATTCGGCGAGGCGGGAGAGGTCGGTGCCAATCGCGAAGCCGTTCTCGACGCAGGGCACGATGGCGAGCACGCCATCGCGTTTCGCTGCTTCTATGGCGTCGGCGGAGGCGGTCACGCGTGCCGCGATGCCGTTCTCGGTGCGGCCCATGGCATTGATGTGGTCGAGCATGGCGATGGCGCGGGCGAAGGCGGCGTCCTCGTTCGCGGGGGTGCGCGTGGCCTGGGGGACATAGGCGACGAAGCAGCCGGCGGACATGCCGCCACGGGCCATTTTGACCATGTCAACCCGGCGCGGGCCGTCCACGAACGGGTCGGGGCCCGGCGGCCAGGGGATGTCGATATGCGTGTCCAGCGTGACCAGGGCACGGTGCAGGGCGAGCGCGTCGGGCGCGAGTGAATCGTTCATGCGGGGAGTGTCGCGGAAATTCGAAACGAACGGAAGAGGTTCGGCACGGACTGTCGGGCGATTGGGTGAAGGGAAGAAAGCCTTGGGGCGCTGCCCCAAACCCGGCGAGGGCTTTGCCCTTCGAACCCACCAGGGACACGGTCCCTGGACCGCGATCGGTTGGGGGAGGTGAAGAAGGGGGCCATCGAGGAATTTTCAACGTCTGTGTAGGCCCCCTGTCTCATCTCCCCCAAAAAATGGCATCCAAGGCCCTGCCTTGGCGGGTTCGAAGGGCGGAGCCCTCGCGGGGTCCGGGGCGGAGCCCAGGTGCTTTCCTTTGGTTCGCCAGATTGTCCCGCACTGACCGGCGCCAAGCTTTCGGACCGCGATTATCGCAGACCGGCATCTCCGGGTGGCGCGGCCCGCGCGCGCGGATTACAATTCCGTGACGTGCAAGAGAGCCAGGATCATGACACCCAGCCGCGGCACCGGACGGACACCGGGAATTGTCTGACGACTTCGAAGTCCCGCATCGCCGTCTGATCACGGCCTCTGCCATGCTGGCGATGTTCATGCAGGTGCTGGACACCTCCATCTGTGTGGTCGCGCTGCCGTATATGCAGGGCAGCCTGTCGGCGAGCGCGGAGGAGATCAACTGGGTCCTCACCGCCAGCGTCATTTCCGCCGCCATCATGACCGCGCCGGTGGGGTGGATGGCGCAGAGGTTCGGGCGCAAGCGGTTGTTCGTCGTTTGCCTCAGCGGTTTCGTGGTGTTGTCGATGATGTGCGGCGCGGCGCAGACGTTGATGCAACTGGTCGCGTTCCGCATTTTGCAGGGCGCGTTCGGCGCCGGGATCGCGCCGCTGTCGCAGGCGGCTATGCTGGATATTTATCCGTTCTCGCGCCGCGCGCAGGCCATGGCGTTGTTTTCCATGGGCGTCACGATGGGTCCCATGCTGGGCCCCACTCTGGGCGGGTATCTGACCGATTATTATAACTGGCGCTGGGTTTTCTTCGTTAACCTGCCGTTCGGAATCATCGCGGTGACCGGGTTGATTTTGTTCATGCCCGGTACGCAACCGCGGCCGTCGCTGAAGTTCAGTTGGTACGGGTTCGGAATGCTCGCGTTGGGCGTCGCGGCGTTGCAAATGGTGCTGGACCGGGGCCAGATCATGGACTGGTTCACCTCGCCGCAAATTATTTCGATGGCGGTGATATCGGGGTTGGCGTTCTATTTGTTCGTTGTTCACATGTGGATGTCCGACAAGCCGTTTCTGCCGTCCGGGCTGTTCAAGGACCGCAACTTCACATCGGCGATCATCATGGTGTTCTGCGTGTCCGCCATCATGCAGGCGACCGGCGCGCTGCTGGCCCCCTATCTGCAAAAACTGGCGGGCTTCGCGCCGCAGGACGCCGGCATGGCGATGGCACCCAGAGGCATCGGTATCATGTTTTCGATGTTTCTGGCGTCGCGTCTGGGCATGCGAGTCGATCAACGCAAAATCATGGCCGTCGGCCTCACCATCCTGGGCTTTGCCCTCTACGACATGAGCACCTGGACCCCGGCGGTCGACGGGCGCCACATGGCGATTGTCATGATGATCCAGGGCGTTTCGGTCGGGCTGGTGTTCAATCCCATGACCGTTATGGCTTACACCACCCTGCCCGCGCATGTCCGCGGCGAGGCAACGGCGGTCCAGTCGCTGGCTCGCAATATCGGCGCGGCAATCGGGATATCGGTGACGACGTTCACGCTGACTCGCGGCTTTCAGACCAATCACGAGGCAATTTCGATCGCGATCACACCGTTCAACCGGCTGTTGCAGG
>JAYWAX010000140.1:0-6473 GCA_043782125.1 Acetobacteraceae bacterium
CCTTGCGGCTGGCGCCCAGGGCCCGGCCGAGTGCGCGTTCGGATATCCCCATGCCGTAGGCTTCGGCGGTATCGAAACAATTGACCCCGCTATCGATGGCTTGCCACACGGCCTCGGTGAATCTCGCCTCATCCACCGCGCCATAAGTTCCGGCGATCTCCCAGCACCCGAAACCGATGGTTGAGACCTCGCGGCCGGTCTGGCCCAATGGCCGGTATTCCATGCGTCTCCCCTTTTTTTCCGGTGCGCCGTGCGCCGAGTACGGCCGCCATATTCCACGCCGAACGGCTGTCCATCTTTTGGCTACCAAAGAGTATGAGTGGCGTCTGGCGAGTATGTCAATTGACACGGTTCGGCGGAAAATGGGCGGAGCCACTCTGTGCCAGCCCGCCCGGAGATTGCGCCGATCCGAAATTCGGAGGATGTCGGCGCGACCCATTATCGACAAACCAACGAGGACCGGATCGTGACCGATTGGACCGAAACCTACCGTGGCGCGGTGCCGCCCTGGCAATGCGATGTCACCGAACACTTCACCGTCGCTTATTACTTCGACCGCCTGGAAGAAGCGGAGACGAATTTCGCCGATGAACTCGGCCTCGCCGGTCCATGGCGCCGCGCGGCCCTACCGCGTCGCGTGGACGCGCGTTTCGCGCGTGAATTGCGCGCCGGCGCCTGCTTTCATATCGAAAGCGCCGTGCTCGCGATCGACGGCAATGACTTGCGTATTGGCCATCGCGTCGTGGATTCAACGTCCGGTGACATCGTCACGTGGTTCGACGAACACCGGAACCTGGCCAACGCGCCGCTGACCAGACCGCTGCGTGAGGCGATTGGCGCGCGCCTTGGCGTCTGGAACGGCCCCGAACCCGAAGCGCGGTCCGAGCCCGTCTCGACCGCGGGGTTCATCCCGACGGCGCGCGGGCGGGTCAAGCAAGCCGACATCGACGCCGCCGGCCAGTTCGCCCTTGGCGCCATCGTGCTGCGTTTTTCCAATGCGTCCGCGCAGGTCGGCGCGGCAATCGGCATGGACCCCGGATATATGCAAAAAAACCGGCGCGGTTTTTCGACCTTCGAACTGGCCCTGCGTATTTCCGGCGCCCTGCCCCTCGACGCGCCCTATCTCATCGAAACCGGCATCGCTCACCTGGGCAATTCCTCATTGCGGATGATTCACCGCCTGACCGACCCGCGCAGTGGCGCCGAGATCGCGCGCATTGGCCAATTCGGCGTCAACCTCGATCTGGATGCGCGCCGTCCCGCCCGCTGGCCCGAGGAAATCCGCGACCGCGCCGCGGCGCTGATCATCCCGGCCGGATAAAAGACCAATCTGAAGCATGATCGTTTTAGGTTGAAGCGATCATGCAGAGGGTTTTTTTGCGAGCGAAATTCACGCTTTCCGGCTGTTCAGCCACAGGCCGGTCGCGCGCTATCGCGACACCCGGAACATCGGCAACGACGCCAGCAATTGGCGTTCGTCGCCGCGGAAATCGGCCGCGACGCGGGATTTCGCGTCGAAGACCATCGTGACCCGTTCCGGCACCCGGAAAGCGGGCCATTGCGGGATTGTTTTGTTGTTCGGGTTACCGGTACGGGCGAAGGCCAGCCAGCAGGCGCTCATTTGCTCTGCCAGCGCGCGCTGTTCCACGCCTTTGCCGACCATCGACTCCGACTTCGCGACATTATCGAAGACAAAGGCCAGATCGAGCGAATGGGGCGACTTCCACTTGCCGCCCTCGACCGGGGTCTGCCAATCGAGTTCGTACAACCACACCGGCGCGGCGTTCTGCGCCGCCTTGCGCTCGGCTTGCGCCCAGGCCTGCTGGCGCACGCGGCGGGCGGTGGTGATGGCGAAGAACAGGTCGGACGGCGAGGCTGCGGGCGCCAGTTTGCGATACCCCGCGACGACACGCTCGATTTCGCTCGGCTGGACCCAGCCAGCCAGTTTCTTCAGCAGGGCCGCATCGTCCAGCGCGAACGCGGAGGGGTCGTTCGCGCCGATCAGCGCGGTCGTTTCGGTTTTCGTGGTGCCGATCAGCATGGGAATGGCGGCGGAACTTGCGGGTCCGTCTGGCGTCCAGGGCGATTTCGGGAGAAACCGGCCATCGACCACGGGGCTGAAATTCGGCGGGGCGCCCGATCCCCGCATCGCCTTGCGCAGCGCGGCGAGAAGCTGATCGGTCGACAGACGCTGCAAGCGAGCGAGGTCGTTGACCGGCACGTCCAGCACTTTCAGAAACGCCAGCGTGTGCGCGTTCGCTTCGTCAGGCGTCAGCCCGTCCAGATGCGATCCACTTTGCACAATGGCGCGGTGATAAAGACCTCGCGTTTGCGGCATCGCCATCAGCGTGCTGATCTTGGCGCCACCGCCGGACTGTCCGAATAACGTGACATTCGCTGGATCGCCGCCGAACTCGGCGATATTGTTGTGAATCCAGCGCAGCGCCGCGACCAGGTCCAAAATGCCCAGGTTGCCGGATTCGGCGTATTCCGCGCCACCGAGCTTCGCGAGATACAAATGTCCAAATATGTTCAAGCGATGATTGAGCGTGACGACAACGACATCGCCTTTCCGCGCGAGATTGGCGCCGTCGTAAACCGGGTTGCCACCGGAGCCCGTGGCGAAGCCGCCGCCGTGGATCCATACCATCACCGGCCGTTTGTGATGATCTCGCAACGCTGGCGTCCAGACATTCAGGACCAGGCAGTCCTCGTTCATTGCCGTATCGACGGCCCAGGATGCGGCGTAAGATGGTCGTGGACGGGTTTCCTGGGGGCAGATGGGACCCAGGGCAATGGCGTCGCGGACGCCTTTCCACGACACGGCCAGCCTGGGTTCGCGGAAGCGGTTCGCGCCGTCCGTCGAAGCGCCGTACGGGATACCCTTGAAGGTCCGGATGCCATCGGTATTAACGCCGCGGACACGCCCCCGGGACGTGTCCGCGATCACGCTCTGAACTTCGGTTTTTTTGCGCGGGGCGGCGGAAGCCTGGCCCGGCCAGGACGTGACGGCGGCGAGCCCGAGGCTCGCCGGTCCGAACAACGATCGCCGCCCCAGCATGCGATCAGCCGCGCGCGATGAAGGGCATCTTCGTCGCCATGATGGTGACGAACTGGATGTTGGATTCAAGCGGCAGGCTTGCCATGAACGCCACTTGTTTGGCGACATGGTTCACGTCCATCCGCGGCTCCACTGCCATTTGGCCGTAGGGTTGCATTTGGCCGTTGGTGGACCGCGCGGTCATGGGCGTGGCGGCGTTGCCGATGTCGATCTGGCTGGAACAGATGTCGAATTGCCGCCCGTCCAGCGCGATGGATTTGGTCAGGCCGGTGACGCCGTGCTTGGTGGAGGTATAGGCCACCGAGCCGGGCCGCGGCACATGCGCGGAGATCGAGCCGTTGTTGATAATGCGTCCGCCCATCGGCGACTGGTCCCGCATGATACGAAACGCCTGATTGGCGCACTGGAACATGCCGTCCAGGTTCACCGCGACGACGCCGCGCCACATGTCATAGGTCATGTCGCCGAAATTGGTGGATGGCACGTTGCCCCCGGCGTTGTTGAACAGCATGTCCACGCGGCCGAATTTCGCCTTGATCGCCGCGAAGGCCGCCACGACCGCGTTGGGATCTGCGACATCGGTGGGCACCGCGAAGGTCGAGCCGCCGGTGGCCAGGCTCGCGGTTTCGTCCAACGCGTCTTTGCGCCGGCCCAGAAGCGCGACGGACCAGCCGTCCGCGCATAATGCCAATACCGTGGCGCGCCCAATGCCGCTGCCTGCGCCCGTGATGACCGCGATTCGATCCGCCATGATGTTTCCTCCTTCAACGCCCCATTGGGCCAGGTGACTTGAGCCATTGTGGACCTTGGTTGCGGGAGGGGGAAGATGGTGCGAGCCTGATCCCGCACGGAGAAGACATCATGACGCGTTTCGCCGCGATCGGTTTGGACCATCGCCATGTTTACGACATGACGGAGGGCTTGCTCGCCGCAGGCGCCGTGTGTGTGGGGCACGATCCGGAGACGACCGACCCAAGGGTTCTCGCAGGATTCCGCAAGCGGTTTCCCGATGTACCGGCGCGTTCCCGGGACTTGCTGCTGGACGATCCCTCCGTCGATTTCATTGTGCTGTCGGCTGTGCCGCGAGATCGATCCGCGATCGCGGTCGAGGCAATGCATCTGGGCAAAGATGTCATGTCCGACAAGCCCGGCGTGACCACGCTGGCGCAGCTGGAGGCGGTTCGTGCGGCGGTCCAGACGACCGGGCGGCTGTGGTCGATCTGTGCGGGACGGGTGGCCTCGCCCGCGATCCAGGCGGCGATGAAGGTGGTTCGTTCGGGCGAATTGGGACGGCTGGCGCATATGACCAGCCTCGCGCCGCACCGGCTGAACCGCGCGCTGCGTCCAGACTGGTTTTTCGACAAACCGGCTTATGGCGGGATTATCAACGATATCGGTGTCCACTCGATCGATCAATTTCTGGCCTTGGCCGGCGTGGCGGAGGCGGAGATCGAATCGAGCACGATCGGCGCATTCGGAACCGCGCCCGAAGGGTTCGAGGATTTCGCCGAAATCGTGCTGAGTAGTAATTCAGTACGAGGCTACTGCCGGGTCGATTGGTTCACGCCGGACGGCCTGCCGGACTGGGGCGACGGCCGGTTGTTTCTGACTGGCACCGAGGGAACGCTGGAGTTACGCAAAAATCTGGATATCGAGGGACGCTCAGGTTCCGATCACATGTTCGTGGCGAACAAAACCAACACCCGGTACGTCGATTGCAGCCGGTTGCCAGTGACCTATTTCGACGATTTTGTGGGTGCCGTCGAATCGCGGGATTTTTCGGCATTGCCGCACGAACCCGTTTTCACCGTCTGCCGCATGGCGTTGCGGGCGCAGGCGGAGGCGAAACGTTTCGTCGCGGCGCCGGGCCCATGATCGGAATCGCGGTCATCGGTCTTGGCGCCGCTTTAAGCCCGCATGGCAAGTCGCTCGTGGACCTGAAAGATCGCGTCCGGGTTGTGCACGCCGTGGCCCGCGGCGCCGACTCGCGCCTGGCAGCGGCGGCGCAATTCGGGTTTCCGGTGTCCGGGGATGCCATGGCGGCGATCGCCGATCCGGCGGTGGACGCGGTGATGATCCTGACGCCCACCAACGCGCATCTGGAACTTGCCGAAGCCGCATTCGCCACGGGCAAGCACGTGCTGTGCGAAAAACCGTTGGATGTGACCGTGGCGCGCGCGGAACGCCTGGTCGCTGCGGGCCGCGCGGCCAACCGGCGGCTGGGGGTCATGCTGCAACTGCGCTTCCGCGCGGCCAGCCAAAAACTGAAAACTGTTATCTCGTCTGGCGCTTTGGGCGAAATACAGGCCGCGACCATGATCGTTCCGTGGTGGCGCGCCCAAAGTTATTACGACCAGCCGGGACGCGGTGTGAAAGCCCGCGACGGCGGTGGCGTCATGATGATCCAGGCGATCCATACGCTGGATTTGTTTCGCTGGTGCGTGGGCATCGGCTCCGTGGAAGCCGCCATGGCGCGCACGACCGCGCTGCACCGCATGGAAACCGAGGATTACGCCGCCGCTTTGGTCCGCCTTGGCAACGGCGCTCCTGGCACCATCGTCGCCACCGTCGCAGCTTTTCCCGGCGGCCCGGAACAAATTCTCGTGATCGGGTCCAAGGGCGTGGCCCGGATGGACGGAAGCAATCTCCGCGTTTCGTACTTGGATGGCACCGAGGATGTGCTCCAGGATGCCGTCGGAACCGGCTCCGGGACAGGGTGGATGGCGTTCTCGCACGAACCGCATAAAGCCGTGATCAGCGACTTTCTGGACGCCATCGAGCAGAACCGCGACCCCGCCATCCCCGGCGAGGAAGCGCTGGCGACACAACGCGTCATCGACGAAATCATCCGAAAGGGAGTGTAAACCATGCAAACTCTGTTACCTCTGGCCGAGCAAATCGGCGCCCGTCTGAAAGCGCGCGGCGAAACGATCGCCATCGCGGAATCCTCCACCGGCGGGCTCGTGTCGGCGGCGTTATTGTCGGTTGGCGGTGCGTCCGCTTATTTCCGCGGCGGCAGCGTGATTTACACGGCGCATGCGCGGTCCGGATTTCTCGACATTCCGAACCCGCTGCCGCCGCCGGTCGAACGCGCGTCGACGGAAGCCTATGCGTTGCTGCTGTCCAGCACCGTGCGGGGACGGCTGGATGCCACCTGGGGCGTGGGCGAAACCGGCGCCACGGGACCGGCGGGAAACCGTTACGGCGATAAATCCGGACATACGTGCATCGCCGTGACCGGGCCCGGTTTTTCGAAAGCGATCACATGGGAGACCGGGAGTCCCGACCGCATAGCCAATATGCGCGCCTTCTCGCAACGAACTTGCCACCGTGAGCGGCGATCAAGGGAACAACCGCGTCACGATATTTCTGATACTGCGCTTCGTCGTGGATGGTGCTCTGGACAATGAAA
>JAYWAX010000141.1:0-6465 GCA_043782125.1 Acetobacteraceae bacterium
CCTTTGCGAATGCGGCCCGAGGTATCGTACTGGCTGCCGTGGCAGGGGCAGAACCAGCCGTTGAACTCGCCGCGCATGTCCGTGGGTTTGTTGCCCAGGGGGATGCAGCCCAGATGGGTGCAGATGCCGACCAGCACGATCCACTGGTCGTGGCCGGGTTTCACCCGCGCCTTGTCCAGTTGCACATCGTTCAGTTCGGCCGGTTTCACGGCGCGCGCTTCGGCGATTTCGGCCGCGGTGCGATTTCGGATGAAGATGGGCTTACCCTGCCACATCACCGTGATGCCCTGTCCGGGCAGGATCGTCTTGAGATCGACATCGACCGAGGACATCGCAAGGACGTCCTTGGACGGGTTCATCGAACCAATCAAAGCCCAGCCGATGGAGCCAGCGAAGATCGCGGCGCCGGCACCGGCGATCAGTTCCAGCGTGTCGCGTTTGCCGGCATCTGCCGGATGGCCGTGAACACCGGCGGCCGGATGGCCGTGGGCTGCGGAGGCGGACGAGTCAGCCATATTCCCCTCGTGTTTCCCGGTCAGGGCGACCGGAACGTGAATGTATCCACCGCCGGTCAGTTTCGCGTCCGGGTTCGCCCCTTCGTGCATGGCTGACCGCGGACCCTCCGCTCTGGACGGTCCGTTCGGAATTGGCGCAGTTTAGAAGTGCGCGCCGCCCCCGGCAACTCACCCCTGGCGGCGCCCCATCTGGACGCGGCGCCTGCGTGCGTCACGGAGCGGACGTAATCTGACTGGCCCCCGGGAACAAGCCCCTATGACCCTGAAATCGCACGAAACCGCCTCTGCCGCGCCGCATGAGCGCCTGAAAAACTCAGCTTGCGCCTGGTTCGAGGCTTTGCGCGATCGGCTCTGCGCGGAATTCGAGGCCATTGAGGACGCGGCCATCGCGGACATGGGCGGCCCGGCGCCCGGCCGATTCCAGCGGACGGCCTGGACCCGCGACGGCGGCGGCGGCGGAGTCATGAGCGCGATGCGCGGCCTTGTGTTCGAAAAGGTGGGCGTCAATGTCTCCACCGTGTTCGGCGAGTTCAGCCCCGAGTTCCGCGCCCAGATCCCCGGCGCGGCGGACGACCCGCGATTCTGGGCCTCTGGCGTCAGCCTGGTCGCGCACATGCGCAGCCCGCGCGTGCCCGCCGCGCATTTCAACACGCGCATGCTGGTCACGACTCAGGGCTGGTTCGGCGGGGGCGGAGATTTGACGCCGATGCGACTCGAGGCGCCCGAGGCCGTGGCGGACGCGGCCGATTTCCACGCCTCGTTGCAGGCGGCCTGCGACCAACACGATCCGGCTTACTATCCCGCCTTCAAGGCCTGGTGCGATCGCTATTTTTTCCTGCCGCACCGCAATGAGCCGCGCGGGGCCGGCGGGATATTCTTCGACCGGCACGATACCGGCGCCATCGATCGCGACTTCGCCTTCGTCCGCGACGTGGGTGAAGCCTTTCTGGACGTCTTCCCCCGCATCGTCCGCCGGCGCATGCACGAAGCCTGGACGCCGGCCGAGCGCGAACACCAGTTGCTCCGCCGGGGCCGTTACGCGGAATTCAACCTGATCCACGACCGTGGCACGCTGTTCGGGCTGAAGACCGGGGGGAACGTGGAAGCGATTCTCATGAGCCTGCCGCCAGAGGTGAAATGGGCCTGAGGACAGCGATCGCCAGTCATTTCCCTTTTTCGAATGTCAGGAGTTCGCCGAACGGTTCCCAGTGATCGCCTACGAAGCGGTTGAAGTGCAGCGACTTCATTGGCGCGTGATCGTTCGGTCCGGTGTTCACCATCAGTCCCGGCACCAGCATCGGAATTCGAAAGTTCCGCAAATTCTCCGACTGGCGCATCACGTTTTCCCGTGTCAGGTCGTCGCCGCACAGGCGCAACGTTTCCACGACCAGGTGACCCACCGCCCATCCGGTGACATTGCCGGCATCGGCGAGGTTCGCGTTGGGAAGATATTTGTCGAACCACGCTTTCCATTGTTTGTATTCGGGATCGTTCAAAAGCCCAGGGTCGGTGGCGTCTTTTTTGTAATCGGCGGTGACGATGCCCTGGCTGTTCTCCAGCCCGGCCGGCCGCATCACCGCGCCGACGGATGCGGCGACGTTGACCAGATAATGCACCGGCTTCCAGCCGATTTCCCCGGCCTTCTTGATCGCCTGCGCGCCGAATTTCGGGGTCGTGATATTGAAGAACACGTTCGCGCCGGTGCGCCGCAACTGCAACATCTGCGAATCGATCGTCGCGTCGGTGACTTCGTATGTCGCGACCTCCGCGATCAGATGTTTGTTCTCCGGTCCCAGGCCTTCCAGAAATCCGGTCAGGTAATCTTCGCCCACGTCGTCGTTCTGGCGCAGCACGGCGATTTTCGGGTCTTTCACCGTTCGCAGCAAATGTTTCGCATAAAGATAGCCTTCCACGTGGTAACTGGGATTGAACCCGATGGACCAGGGAAAATGCGCGGCGTCGTCCCAACGGGAGGCGCCGGAGCCGATGAACAAGGTCGGCACTTTCTTCTGATTGAGATATTTTTGGATCGCGATGTTCGGCCCGGTGCCAAGCGGCGCGGCGATCGCCAGCACCTGATCGCGTTCGACCAATTGCCGCGTCAGTTCCACGGTTTTCGGCGGGCTGTAGCCGTCGTCGAGCGAAATGAACACGATCTTGCGCCCGTTCACCCCGCCCAGATCGTTGATATAGCGATAATAGGCGGCCTCGGCACGGCCGTTCTGACCGTAGGCGGACGCATTGCCGCTGTAGGGATTGGTGTTGCCGATTTTGATTTCCGTGTCGGTGACGCCGGGCCCGTATTTCTTTTCGGCGGCACATGGCTGAACAAACGACAGCAGGCCGAAGCAGACGGCCAGCAGGCACGGCGCAAACAACCTTGGCATCGGAATGCCTCCCTTCGGTTTTTATTTTTTTGAGTCTACGCTGTGCCCCCGGGGGAAGGCAAATTTCCCTGCCGTCCCCCGGGGGCAATCGACTGGATCGCGCGTGGTTCGGCAGGCGCGCGCGGCGGCGCGAGCGATCCGGTTACTCGCCCGGATCGATCCAGCCGATATGGCCATCGGCGCGCCGGTAAACCACATTCAAAACGCCAGACTTCACGTCGCGAAACATCATCGCGGGTTGATCGGCAAGTTCCATGCGCATGACTGCCTCGCCGACCGATAAATGGGCGATTTCCATCTTCGTTTCTGCGATCACTGCGGGTGCCGACGCGGTCTCTGCCTCATGCTCTTCGCGCTCGTCCGCTTCCGCGCGCAACACCATCTGCCGTGCCTCGTCCGGCAGCGCCCGATGCGTCAGATCGCGGTGGTGATCGTTCACCCGGCGCCGGTAACGCCGCAATCGCTTGCCCACATGCTCCACCGCCTTGCCGAACGCGGCATAGGCGTCGGTCGCTTCCGCTTCGCCCCGCAACGTCAGACCGCGGCCCGCGTGCAGATTGATGTCGCAATGAAACCCCAACCGCGATTTCGCGAAGGTGATGCGCGCGTCCTGCGCGTGTTCGAAATATTTACCGGTGACACCGGTCAGATCGCGCGACACCCGCTCGCGCAGCGCGTCGGAGAGTTCGACCTGTTTACCAGAAACCGTGATTTGCATGTGCTACCGTCCTTCCGAACGCCAAGCCCCCGTACAAACGGAGCGGATGGACGGCACCTCACCTGGGCCCCAAACAAGGACCACGACTCAGGCGGGTACCGCCTTGACCCGCCGGCGACCCACGGAGTTCGGGATGTGCATCGCCTCCCGGTATTTGGCCACCGTTCGGCGCGCGATGTCCACACCTTCTTGACGCAGACGCATGACGAGTTGGTCATCCGAAAGCACCGCGTCCACCGCCTCGTGTTCGATCAGTTGGCGAATGCGATGGCGAACCGATTCGGAACTGTGACCTTCGCCGCCATCCACCGCGCCGATCGACGTGGTGAAGAAATATTTGAGTTCGAACGTGCCCCGGGGAGTCGCGATGTATTTGTTCGACGTGACCCGGCTGACGGTGCTTTCGTGCATTTCGACGGCCGAGGCGATATCGCGCAAAATCAAAGGCCGCAGATGCGCGACACCCAGACGCAGGAAACCATCTTGCAAACGCATGATTTCCGCCGAAACCTTCAAAATTGTCTGCGCCCGCTGCTGTAAGGACCGCACCAGCCAGTTCGCGCTGGCCAGATGCTCGGCCAGGAAGACCCGTTCCTCTTTTTTCGCCTTGGGCGACACAAGGGCGTAAAACCGCTCGTTCACCAGCACCTTCGGCATGGTGTCCGGGTTCAGCTCGAGAATCCACGTATCGCCCGGCGCCGCGCGCATCAGCACATCCGGCACGACGCTGTGTACGGGATCGACGTCGTACGACGCGCCGGGTTTGGGATCCAGCGCCTTGATCTCGCCGATCATGTCGGCCAGATCCTCGGAATCGACGCCGCAGATTTTCATCAGCGCGCGCGTGTCCCGCCGCGCCAGCAGTTCCAGATTGTCGAGCAGCGCGGCCATCGCCGGGTCGAGCCGGTTTTTATCCAGCAACTGCGCGGCGAGGCATTCTTTCAGGTCGCGCGCGAACAGGCCCGGCGGGTCGAAGCGCATCATGATCGCGCGAACCGACTCGACGCGTTCCAGCGGCAACGCCATGGCTCGCGCGATCGCGGCGGGATCGGCGGTCAGGCGGCCGGCCGGACACAGCAATGCGATCAGATGCGCGCCGATCATGCGTTCGACCGGATCGGCGAAACTCAGCCGCAGTTGCTCGCCCAGATGATCGCGCAAGGACGGGCGCCCGCCCGCCATGTCGTCGATGCCGCGTTCGTCGCCGGTGAAGGACTGGTTGCCGCCGCGCCCTTCGTACGATCCGGCGCCAGCTCCCCCGCCAGGCCCTCCATCCGCGACGCCGCCCGCGTCGTATTCTTCGGCATGAAAATTATCCAGCGGCGCGGCGCTTTCCGCCGGCAACGTATCCACCCGCGCGGCCTGCGCCGTATCGGCGGGAACGTCGGACCGCAAAGAAATCTGATCCAGCGCCGCCCGTTCCCCGATCGGGGCGTCGGAACTGTCGTCGCGTTCCAGCAGCGGATTGCGCTCCAGCTCGCGCTCCACGAATGTCGTAACCTCGACATTGGTGAATTGCAGCAACTGGATGGCCTGACGCAGTTGCGGCGTCATCACCAGCGTCTGGCTTTGTCGAAGGTCTAGTCGTGGGCCAAGCGCCATGCATGGCGATTAGCGGTCCCGCCCCCCCGGGGTCAATGTCTTTCCGTCCGGCCAGATGCAAGAAGCGTGCTAATGTGGGGAAGCCGCGATACACGCGCACCCGGACCGCCCCGAAACCAGCCGTTTTCCCGCGCGCGCCCCAAAACATTCCGCGCCTGCCCTTGCATCGGGACCCACCGGGAGGCCACATAATCCTCATGGCTCCCCTGTCCTATCGCGCCCTCGGTCTCGCCATCGCCCTGGCCGCCGCCATCGCTTTGGGCATTGCCCTCGCGGCAGAACGATGGGGCGGCCTGGTGCCGTGCGCGCTGTGCCTGTGGGAACGCTGGCCCTACCGCGCCGCCGCCGGTCTGGGCTTGCTGGCGGTCTTGCTCCCCCCAAAAATCGCCCGCGCCGCCTTCGCGCTGACGGCCTTGACCCTGCTGGCCGGGACCGTCCTCGGCGCCATCCATGCCGGGGTCGAGTTCCATTGGTGGCCGTCGCCCCTGCCGGAATGCGCGGCGCCATCTCTGGGCCACGGCGGCTCCATCGCCGAAATGCTGGCGCGCATGCCCGCCGCGCCGGCCAAACCGTGCGACGATCCCACCTACCTCATCCGCGGCCTGCCGGTATCCATGGCGCAAATGAACCTGATCGCCGCCGCCGCTTTCGCCGCCACCGCCATCTGGGCCACCATCCGGAGACCACGCGCATGACAATCCCGGGAGACAAGCCCGCCGCCGAGACCGTGCGCCGCATGATCCGCGTCGATCATGCCGGCGAATACGGCGCCACCCGCATTTACGCGGGACAACTCGCGGTCTTGGGCAACAGTTCGAAAGCCCCCCTGCTGCGCCATATGCGCGAACAAGAACAGGCGCATTTAACGGCCTTCGACGCCCTGATCGCGGATCGGCGGATCCGTCCCACGGCGCTGCTGCCGCTGTGGCATCTCGCCGGATTCGCTCTGGGCTTTGCCACCGCCGCCATGGGCGAACGCGCCGCCATGGCCTGCACCGTCGCGGTCGAGGAAACCATCGACGCCCATTATACCGATCAACTGGAACGCCTTGACGGCACCGAGGCCCCATTGCGAAAAACCCTGGAAACGTTCCGCGCCGAGGAACGCGAACACCGCGACATCGCCCTCGATAATCGGGCCGAAGAAGCCCCCGGCTACCGTCTTCTCACGGCCGTCATCCGCACCGGCTGCCGCATGGCGATTCGCCTGAGCGAGCGATTGTAAGTCCTCTCCTCCCGTGCC
>JAYWAX010000142.1:0-2313 GCA_043782125.1 Acetobacteraceae bacterium
CTTTGGCAGGCCTCGGCCGTCGGCATACATGCTCCCAATTAAAAACTGCGCCACAGCGTAGCCCTGGTCGGCAGCCAGTCGATACCACTGCACCGCCAGAGCATCGTTCGTCGGCACGCCGCGGCCGTTTTCATACATAAAACCAAGGCTGAACTGCGCCCGAACGTCACCCTGGTCGGCGAGTGGTTTAAAAAGGCGCACCGCCGTTGCATAATCCTGTCGGGCATCCGCCGCGACAGCATCTTCATAGGGACCCGCCATCGCAGGCCCCGCCAACGCCAGAACCACCACCCCGGCCCTGCTCATGTCCGCCAGGTTCATCCACCGCATGGCCTTTCCCCCCCCCTGAACGTGCCGCGCTTCATAGTATGCCACCCTGTTCCACCGCCGCGAAACGCCACGAACCAGGTTCGCCAGCCAAACCCGCCACACCCGCGATCCGGCCTGGCGCCCCCGCCTGCGCATCCCCGCGCACCACACCAACAGCCCGCGCCGGACCACGGGACAAACCGCTTCACCCAACCCAATCCAAAGACCGCGTCACGGCTTTCTCCCAACTGGCGATCAGGCTCTCCCGCCGGCCCGCGTCCATCGACGGAGTCCATGTTTCGCCCATGCACCAATTCGCGCGCAAATCGTCCAGACCGTTCCAGTAACCAACCGCGAGTCCGGCAGCATACGCGGCGCCAAGCGCGGTGGTTTCCTGGACTTTGGGCCGAATGACCGGCGTGTCCAAAATATCCGCCTGAAATTGCATCAACAACTGGTTGACGGTCATCCCGCCATCGACGCGCAACGACCGCATCGGGACCCCGGAATCCTGTTCCATCGCCCGCACGACCTCAAGCGTCTGGAACGCCACCGCCTCCAACGCCGCGCGCGCCAAATGCGCCTTCGTCGCAAATCGTGTCAGTCCCGTCACGACACCGCGCGCATCCGCCCGCCAATGCGGCGCATAGAGCCCCGAAAACGCCGGCACAAAATAAACATCGCCATTATCCGGCACCGACGCCGCCAGAGCCTCAATCTCGCCGCTGGATTGGATGATCCCCAGATTATCGCGCAACCATTGCACCGCCGCCCCCGCAATGGCGACAGAGCCCTCCAACGCATAAGTCGCGGGCGCATCGCCCAGTTGCGCGGCGACGGTCGTAAGCAGCCCGTGCGTCGAAGCCACCGGCGCGGTCCCCGTATTCATCAACAGAAAACAACCAGTGCCATAAGTATTCTTGGCCTCGCCCGGTTCGAAACAGGCCTGCCCCATCAACGCCGCCTGCTGATCGCCCAGAATGCCCGCGATTGGCACGCCCGCCAGAACGCCGCGGCCCTCGCCATGGACCGCCGAGGACGCAACGATCTCCGGCAGCACCGATCGCGGCACGCCAAAAGCCGACAGCAACGCATCGTCCCAGTCCAGTGTAGAGATATTCATGAGTTGCGTGCGGCTGGCGTTGGTGACATCGGTCGCGTGCCGCCCGGTCAGATGCCACATCAACCACGCATCGATCGTCCCGAACGCCAAATCTTCCGTTCGATCGACATGGTCCAATAGCCAGCGCAGTTTCAACGCGGAAAAGTAACTCGCCAGTGGCAGACCGGTTTTCGCCCGGAACCGATCCGTCCCGCCGTCGCGCGCCATGTCCGCGACCATCGGCTCCACCCGCGTGTCCTGCCACACCAACGCGTTATGAACCGCCCGCCCGGTACGCCGGTCCCATAAAACCGTTGTCTCCCGCTGGTTGGTTATCCCAACCGCCACCAAATCTCTGGCTGTCAGCCCAGCCTCCCGCAACGCCGTCTCGATCGTCCACCGCACGGCGGCCAAAATCTCCTCCGGATCGTGCTCCACCCACCCCGGACGCGGAAAAATCTGCCGATGCTCCCGCTGCGCCAAGGCCACAACCGTCCCCGCACGGTCGAACACCATGAACCGCGACGACGTCGTCCCCTGATCAATCGCCCCAACATACCGGCCCATCGCCCATCCCCCACCACCCAGGACAACGATTGTGCCATATTCCCCGGCCCTTTCCACGCCACATCCGGGCGGGGGTCTGGGGGAGGGGACGGGAATGGGGTTGGCGCCGGGGCTTTGCCCCGGACCCCACGAGGGCTTTGCCCTTCGAACCCACCAGGGCCTCGGCCCCTGGACCGCGATCGGTTGGCCGATATGAGAAGGGGGGCCGCCACAGACGTTGCAACGCCGAGGATGGCCCCCCTTCTCATATCGGCCAAGAAATGGCATCCAAGGCCCAGCCTTGGCGGGTTCGAAGGGCAAAGCCCTCGTGGGGTCCGGGGCACAGCCCCGGCGCC
>JAYWAX010000143.1:0-2312 GCA_043782125.1 Acetobacteraceae bacterium
TGGCCATGGGTTTGGTCAGGCTGAGCGACCAGTTCAGGTTGCCAAGGCTGGTGAACAGCAGTGGCGCGGTTTCGCCGGAGATACGGGCGACGGCCAGCAGGATGCCGGTGACGATGCCTTCTCGTGCGGCGCGGTAGCAGATCAGGACGATCATTTTCCATTTCGGCGCGCCAAGGCCGATGACCGCTTCGCGCAGTTGCGACGGGATCAGGCGCAGCATGTCCTCGGTTGTGCGCACGACGATCGGGATGACGATCAGCGCCAGCGCGATGCAGCCGGCGAGGCCGCTGAAGCCGCCGAAGGGGGAGACGATCAATTGGTAAACGAACAGGCCGATCAGGATGGACGGGGCCGAGAGCAGGATGTCGGAGACGAAGCGGACCGCGTTCCCCAGCGTGGATTCGCTGGCGTATTCGGCGAGGTAGGTGCCCACCATCAGTCCGATCGGGGTGCCGATCGCGGCACCCAGGACGGTCTGGATCAGTGTTCCGGCGATGGCGTTCAGCAGCCCGCCATGCGAGCCCGGCGGCAGGGTGGAGGTCGTGAAGACCGTCAGGCTGAGGCCCGCGATCCCCTTCCACAGCAGGGTCGCCAGGATCGAGGCCAGGAAGATCAGGCCCAGACCGGTCGCGCCGACGCAGAGGGTTTTGACGATCCTGTTGGACCGCTGCCGGCGGCGCCCCAGGGCGCGGGCGGCTCCTTCGTTTTTGGCTCGGCCCGGTCCGAACGACGTGGCGGCGCTCATGCTTTCAGGCCTGGTTTCAAGAGGGTGCGGGAGATCGCCAGTACGATGAAGGCGATGACGAACAGGGTCAGACCCAACGCGAGCAGCGCGGAGAGTTTAAGGCTGCCGGTTTCGGCTTCGGGGAATTCCAGCGCCACGATCGAGGCGATGGTGTTGCCGGGTCCGAACAGCGATGTGGCGATGCGGTTGGTGTTGCCGATGACGAAGGTGACGGCCATTGTCTCGCCAAGCGCGCGCCCCAGGCCGAGCATGATGCCGCCGACGACGGAGGCGCGGGTATAGGGGATGACGATCGAGCGCATCACTTCCCATGTCGTGCAGCCAAGCCCGTAGGCGGATTCTTTATAGACGGCGGGCACGGTCTCGAAGACGTCGCGCATGGTCGCGGCGATGAAGGGGATGACCATGACCGCCAGGATCAGGGCCGCTGTGAGAATGCCGGTGCCGAAGGGCGGGCCCTGAAAGAACGGCCCGATCAGCGGCAGTTCGCCGATCGTGTCGATAACGAAGGGCTGCACGTATCTCGACATGAGCGGGACAATAACGAAAAATCCCCACATGCCGTAGATGATCGACGGCACCGCGGCCAGAAGTTCGATCGCGGTGCTGACCGGGCGGCGCAGCCAGGCGGGCGCCAGTTCCGTCAGATAGAAGGCGATCCCGAACGCCAGCGGCACGGCCATGGACAGCGCGAGGACCGCCGTCACGATCGTGCCGAATATCGGCACCAGGGCGCCGAAGCTTTCCTGTACCGGGTCCCAATCGTCGGACGCGAGGAACTTCGGACCGAAGGCGATGAAGGCCTTCGATCCGCCGAGTGCCAGGGCCGCGATGATGGCGCCAAGCACGGCCAGGACGAAGATGCCGGAGATTTTCGCCAGCGCGGCGAAGATCGTGTCGCCCAGGTTGCCGCTGCGGCGCGCGGTTGGGGATCGCGCGCCGGATTGAATTGTCGCGCTCACTTGATTTCCGAGGTCCAAACCTTGCGGACGGCGTCTTTCACGGCGGCGGGGAGGGCGATGTATTCCAGGCCTTTGGCGATGGGATCGCCGCTTTTGTAAACCCAGTCGAAGAATTTCATCACGTTGGCGCTGCGCGCGGGATCCTTGGGGTCTTTCGGCAGCAGGATGAACGTCGCGGACACGATGGGCCAGCTTTTCGCGCCGGGTTGGTCGATCAAATTGACCGCGAAGTTTTTCGCGTTCACCCAGTCGCCGCTGGCGGCGGCGGCGGAGAAGGCGGCTTCCGTCGGCGAAACGAACTGACCGTCCTTGTTGCGGAGTTGCACCGTTGTCAGATGGTTCTGACTGGCGAATGCGTTTTCGACATAGCCGATGGCGCCTTTCAGGTTGGCGACCGTGGCGGAAATGCCGTCATTGCCCTTCGCGCCGGTGCCCGCGGGCCATTTCACGCTGGTTGCGGCGCCGACTTTTTCTTTCCACTCGGGGCTGACCGCTGAAAGATACGACGCGAAAACGAAGGTCGTGCCCGATCCGTCGGCGCGGTAGACTGGCGCGATGGCCAGATTCGGGAGCGGGACGTCCTTGTTCAGTGCGACCAGTTTCGG
>JAYWAX010000144.1:0-2311 GCA_043782125.1 Acetobacteraceae bacterium
CGTCCCCCCACTGGCCGTTCCCCCACTGGCCGTCCCCCCACTGGACATCCCCGTGCCGGCCGTCACCGCCGGTCAGACCCGGAACGGCGTCAAGGCGGCGTTCTCCGCCCGGATGCGGATGGCCAGAACCGCCAGGTTGGCGAGCGAAAACACCAAGGCGAACCACGGCAAACCGAGGCATAACGGCAGGACCGCGATTTCGCCGATCACGACCAGATAATTCGGATGCGAGACGAAGCGATACGGGCCCGCGGTGACCAGCGGCGCGCCCGGGACGACGATAATCCGCGTCGTCCAGCGCGACCCCAGCGTCGCCAGCACCCAGACCCGCGCGGCCTGCAACGCCAGAAAACCGGCCAGCCACGCGGTACCGACCGGATTAGACCAGCCCAAACCCCACAAACCCGCCAGCCAGGCGGCGTGCAACAGCACGATCGACGGATAATGGCGCGGCGCCACTTCGAACCCGCCACGCGCCAACAGCGCCGCCGTGTTCCGCCGCGCCAGCCATAATTCGCCCAACCGCTCCGCCGTGACCAGCGCCAGCAGGATTGCGGCCGGCGTCATGCGGCGTTGGTGAGGGAGATGCAACTGGTGGTGAATCCCGGTCCCATGGCGGTCAGCAATGTCCTTGGTGGCAGGCCATCGTGGATCAACCGGTCCAGCACGAAAAGAGCCGTGGGCGCGGACATGTTGCCATACTTCGCCAGGACGGCGCGTTCGTGGTTCAGCGTGCCCTGCTCCAGGTCGAAGGCGCGCTCCAGCGCCGTCACCACTTTCTTGCCGCCGGGATGGAAGGCCAGGCGATCGAAATCGCCCAGTCCGAGGCCGGATTTTGCCAGAATGCCAGCCACGGCGGGCGCCATATGGGCTTCGGCGAAGGGCGGAATCGCGCGGTCGAAAATGACGCCAAAACCCATGGGATCGACCGACCACCCCATGACGTCGAGCGTGTCTGGCCAGGTGTGCTGACCGCTCATTTCCACCGCGGCGATGCCGCCGTCCCCCGCCCGCAGCACGCAGGCGGCGGCGCCGTCGCCGAACAAGGCTGTTGCGACGATATTCGCAGGTGTCAGTTCGTCGAGCCGGAACGCCAGGGTGCAGGTTTCGACCGCGACGACCAGCACATTCGATCCCGGTTTCGACAGCGCCAGCCGCGCCCCGATCGCCATGCCGCCCACGCCGCCGGCGCAGCCAAGGCCAAACACCGGCACGCGCTCGATATCCGGCCGAAATCCCAGTCCGGCGCCCGCGCGCGCATCCAAACTGGGCGTCGCGATGCCGGTGGACGAAATGGTGACAACCGCATCCACGTCCGCACCCCGCAGACCGGCGGCATCCAGCGCCTTTTGGGCCGCGTCGGCGAACAACGCGGTGGCGCCGTCGAGGTAAGCGGCGCTCCGCTCTGGCCAGCCAAGCGGTTCAAAATACCAATCGATCGGCCGGACGGCATAACGGCGCAGAATCCCCGAGGTTTCGAACACCCGCGCCAGCCGTTCGAAATCTTCGTACCGCGCAGCGAACCCGCGATGCGCGGCGGCGGCGACATCGCGCTGTTGGAAGCAATGCGGCGGAACCGCGGTCGAGACGGACATCAGTTTGACGGTTTGGGACATCGATTTTCCTGACTGCATAGGGGCCGCGCCATGGCACTTCCCGGGGGAGTCTACGGAAGCCCGGCGGGGACTCGCCAGAGGTGGAATCTACTCACGCTTCCGGCGGGCGAGCGCCTGCGCGTCGGGACTGGAACGGCGGGCACGAAGATCCGGGCCTCTCGCGTCATGAATCGGCGCAGCCCAGTAACTTGAATCGCGAGAACGTGCCGCTGCCGATAGTCCGGTCAAGCCGAACCATGACGCGGAGCGGGAGCGGATCTGCCACAGGCCGGTCCCCCTCAGGCCGGTCCCCCTCAGGCCGGACCCCCACAGGCCGGACCCCCACAGGCCGGTCCCACGGGGAGACTGCCTATTTTCGCAGGCGAATGCGGGGGGGCGGTCTGGGAGCGGGCGGTCGCCGGACCCCTTGGGACACATGGTGAGCCCGGTCGGACTCGAACCGACGGCCCCAAGATTAAAAGTCTCGTGCTCTACCAACTGAGCTACGGGCTCACGCGGGCGGGTTGAACGACAGGATGGGCCCCGGGTCAAGTCACGATCGTCGCCAAGGTGCCATGCAACGCCACAACGGCCGCGAAAACTTCGCCGCCACGCGCGCCGGCGGCCGTCCGGACCCCCGGGGCGACCGCCTGAATTTGGCCGCGTGCCCCTCCCCGTCATGGCACGGCTCGACCGCGCCCTCGGAACCGGCGACG
>JAYWAX010000145.1:0-2310 GCA_043782125.1 Acetobacteraceae bacterium
GTCGCCACACGTTATGACAAACTCGCCAGAAATTTCACCGCGACAGTCATTCTGGCCGCGATCATCAGATGGTGGATCTAATCGAGTCTGGAGCCTAGAACGGTGGAAGCCGCAAAGCCAGTTTTGGGAGCAACACAGGATGCAGGTGGCGGGCATCCAGCAACACATTGCCGCCCGTCTGCTACACTGAAGGCCGCGCGTGACCACCCATGCTATCAGCCACCGGCATGCGAGACGTTCGGCCGTGGCCGCACACTGCGGCGTGCGTCTCCGGTCGCGGTCGTTCGGCCACACAAAAAGGGGATAGGTTGGGGGACCACAGAAAAGCAGCGTAAAATATGGCGGAAATAGCTGGCATCTGGCGGAGAGGGTGGGATTCGAACCCACGGTACCCATAAGGCACAACGGTTTTCGAGACCGCCCCGATCGACCGCTCTGGCACCTCTCCTGGCCTGGGGTCTTATAAGCACCGCGTTTCCGCTTCGCAACTGTGCGTGGCCCCCCGAATCGCCAGGAACGTCCACCCGAGGAAAACAGCCGCTATTGCCAGCACAGCACCCGCACCGACGCGCGGCGGGCGGTTTCCTCGCCTGCCTCGCCGGTGGCTGCGGCGACCGCCACGGGCACATACGGTGCCTCACGCCGCAGAAACGCAGACAGCGCGCCGGCGCCCGGCCCGATCGCGATCCCGGTGGTCGGCATGTTCCGGACCAGCCGCAGATACCCGCCATCGACCTCGCCCTTCACCAGGCCGATCACGGCGCCCAAAGCAGGATCGAAGATTGGCCCGCCGCTGAAGCCGTGCGTCACGTCCGGCGCGGACATCCACAGCAGTTCCCGCGGGTCGGCCAGGGGCCCGATGCTCGCGGGGAATTTCTGGTTTTCGACGTCCGCCCAGGTGGTTGTGGGCGTGAGACGATTGGTGGCGGCGGGGAAACCGAGGACGAGCAATTTCTGGCTGACCGGCGGGCCGGAGGCGATCCGGAGCACGGCGGGCGGGCGTATGTCGGCTGCTTTCAGCAAAGCGATATCGCGCGTCAGGTCCGTCGCCAGCAGCGAAACCCAGGTCCGGGACAGGAACTGGGAAACGACTTGCAGGCGGCGGCATTCGGTCACGACATGCGCGGCGGTCAACAACGTGCCATCGCCGCCGATAAAGAACCCGGTGCCGGATTTGCCGACCGGCGCGCTGGACTCGGTCAGGTCGGGGCGCGACGGGGCGATGATGAGCGGTACCTGGATTTGCCGCTGATCCGGCTCTTTCGCCACGCCTTGGCGGACGATTTTCGGCATCACGATGACGACCGGCTTGGCGCCGGGCGAATACAGTTGATCGACGGGGTGCAGATCCAGCGGGGTGAACGGCGGTTCTGGCAGGCCGGCCAGCGCCGCAGGCACGCCCAGAAGCGCCGCAGGCACGCCCGGAAGCGCTGCGGGCACGCTCAACAGCGCCACGGCTGCCAGTACGGCGCCAAAAATCGCGTCGATCGTCTGGCCCACCGCGCTTCGCCTCCCTGCAAGTCCCGTGTCTCATGGTGCGATCGCCGCGGTTGCAATCCGGTTACGCCCAGAGCGGGAGACCCCGGCCGCCCCCAAGGTGCAAGGGCAGGAGGAAAGGGCGGACGCAAAGGGAAAATTTGGCCAAGCCCGCAGGATGAAATACAATCGCGCCAGCCAATCGCTCCGGAGAGTTCATGAACGCCCCCCTGGTCCAGATTATCCCGGCCGCGACGTCCGATCGTATCCGGATTCTGAAGCAAATCGAGCGCAAGCTGCTCTGGTTGTCTTCCTGGACGATCCATAACGCCAACCATATCCGCCCGAATCGGGATGGGCTGAAGGTCGGCGGGCACCAGGCGTCCTGCGCCTCCAGCATTTCCATCCTGACGGCGTTGTATCTGGAAATCGCGCGGCCCCAGGACCGGATCGCGGTCAAACCGCATGCCGGCCCGGTGTTTCACGCGATCAACTATCTTCTGGGCCGTCAGACCCAGGAAAAGCTGGAGGGACTTCGAAAGTTCGGTGGCACGCAGCCTTACCCCAGCCGCGTCAAGGATGGCGGCGAGGTCGATTTCTCCACCGGCTCCGTCGGTCTCGGCGTGGCGATGACGACGTTCTCCGCGCTGATGGCGGATTATGTCCGCTTGCACGGTCTGGGACGGCCGGACATCCCGCCGGGCCGCCACATCGCCATCGCGGGCGACGCCGAACTCGACGAGGGCAACATCTACGAAGCGCTGCTGGAGGGGTGGAAGCACGATGTCCGCGACCTCTGGTGGGTCATCGATTACAATCGTCAGAGCCTCGATT